>DASSXA010000017.1:0-7548 GCA_035704315.1 Gaiellaceae bacterium | reverse complement strand
TCCAGCAGCTGAACGGCGGCGGCTCAGGGGCGGTTCTCGACGTGCGTTCCGCAGAAGAGTTCGCCGCCGGACACGCACGTGGCGCGCTCAACGTGCCCGTCGACGGCGGGAACTTCCCGACGAAGGCGGCGTTCGTGCTCCCGGCCGACGAGCTCGTCGTCATCCACGCCGCGGACGCCGGAGAGGCCGAACGCGCCGCGACGGGCCTGAGAGCCGTCGGGATCTTCGATCTGGCCGGTTATCTGGTCGGCCCGCCGGGCGAAGAGCGCACGGCTCCGGTCGAGCTCGACGAGCTCCGGCGCCTGGTCGAAGACGGCGCCGTCGAGGTTCTCGATGTCCGCGAGCCGCACGAGCGCGACGAGGGCTACATCCCGGGCAGCCGCAACATCCCGTACCGCCTCGTGCGGGAATGGGCCGACGACCTCCAGGGCGGAAAGCCGGTCGTGACCATCTGCTCGAGCGGGCCGCGGGCCGGGGTGGCCGCCAGCGTGCTGACGGCATCCGGGGTGGACGCGAGACCGGTGCTCCACGGCGGCATCCCAGACTGGGACGGCGAGACGGTCAGCTTCAGGCGCTGCGGCTCTTAGCGCTGAGCGACTCCGCCTCGTCCAGATAGGCCGAAGACCCGGCCTCTCGGAAGAACTCGATTGCGGCGGAGAGATCCTCGGTCAAGCCCTTTTTCCCCGCGAGCAGCTGCGCCTCGGCCTCGAACGCCCTCGCGGCCATCCCCTGAAAGATTGCGGCGGCTGCGAGAGGGTCTTCGCGCCCAACTGCCACCCCGGACTCGCGCCACGGAGTCGGCGTCGGCACGCTTTCCGCGACCGCTTCGAACTCCTGCAGGCGGCCGAGGCCGGCGAGCGCGACGGAGGCGTCCCAGAACCAATCGTGCGCGACGCGCAAGCTCGCTCGTCGGCAGAGATCAACGAGCTCCAGCGCGAGCGAGTCGGCTCCGGGCTGGCCCGTAGACCAGAGCACGCGCAAGTGGAATGCAAGAGCTGGGATAAGAACCTGTGGGTCGGCCGCAACGCGTGCACGTTCGAGGCAGAGTGAACTCTCATCATGCGCGCCGGCAGCGTCGCCCCGGCCAAGCAGGATCCGGGAGCGGAAACACCGCCAGGCCGACTCCAGGTAATGGCCTTGTCGCGCCCGCGCGTCGGCAATCCAGCGATCGGCCATTTTCAGCACCTCGTCCCACCTTCCATCGATGTACAAGAGCCTGACCTCCTGGCTGTCGTGCCAGCGGAGAAAGTCGATACCGCCGAAGCGCTTCCATGCCTCCTGCATGCGCCTCGTCGCCTCGGCCGCTTTCGCAAGGTCGCCCAGGTTGTAATAGCCATCGGCGACGTTGTTCAACGGGCGCTGGACCTCGGGCGAGTTCAACTGCTCGAAGAGCGCAATGCTCTCCTCGAGAGCATCGAACCCCCAAGGATCGCCCTTCACCGTCCGCCACGAACCGCTCGCGCTCAAAATCCGAGCACGAACTTCCTTGAGATCCAGCTCGTCGGCCATCGCGAGCGCTTGTCGCTCGAACTGCTCGGCAAGCTCTTCATCACGGTTCCCGAGCCAGTGCAGCCTGAAGAGGCCCGCGTAGACACGGGCCTTCGACTCGGAAAGCGGGAGCTCCTCGGCCAGCTCGCGAGCTCGCTCCATGCTCGGGAGGACGTCGTCGCCCCGTCCGAGGTTCCAGAAGCCGTCTGCTCGCATCAGCTCCGCTTCAGCGGCTCCCTCGACGTCGCCGACGGCAAGCAGGGCGTCTCGAGAGAACGTCAGCTCGTCCACGTCCCAGACGTCGTCGCCGAAACGAGCCGCTGCCGCAGCCAGGAGGAGCCGCGGCCGTCCCGGATCGTCCGCGGGCCAGAGCTCGAGCGCGCCGTCGTACGCGCGCGCTGCTGCGGCGAAAGCGTTGAGTGAGGCGGTGCGATCACCGGCGTCCCGCAGAGCAAGTCGCGTCGCGCGGACGAGCTCCTCCGTGGCGCCACCGCGCGCACGTGCGATCTCCAGTGCGCTGAGGTAGTGATGAGCGCGCAGCTCCGCGTAGTCGTCGGGGCGTCCGAACGACTCGATCCACCCGGCGGCGCGCTGATGCTTCTCAGCCCGGTCGACCCTCGGGATCTGCCCGTACGCCACGTCGCGCACGAGCGTGTGCGCGAACGAGTACTGGGTGTCTCCCTCGATAGACGAACGTCGCTCGCGCCGGATGAACTCTCGCCGTTCGAGGCGGTGCAGCGGCTCCTCGAGCTCGCGGGTCGCGCTGCTGCCGATCGCCGCCAGGGCTCCGGGCCAGAAGACCTTGCCAACGACCGCGGCATCCTGCAGCAGCGCCTTCTCCTCCTCCGCGAGCGCATCGAGTCGGGCGGCGATCAGCCCGTGGACGGACTCGGGCAGAGGCAGATCGCCGTCTGCACCCTCGGCCGCGATCCGGGCGAATTCCTCCGCGTAGAGCGGGTTGCCACCGGCACGCTCGAGCAACCGCGTCTGAATCTCAGCCGGGAGGACCGCGCGGTCGAGGAGCTCATGGAGAAGCTTCGCCGTCTCGTCTTTGGACAGCGGCGAGAGCGAGATCGTCGTGGCATTCGGTTTCCCGCCGCCCCACCCCGGGCGACGCGCGAGCAGCTCGGGCCTGGCAGTGGCGAGGACGAGGAGCGGGACGGCGCCCGCCCAGTCGACCAAGTAGTCGACGAAATCGAGCAGTCCGTCGTCTGCCCAGTGCAGGTCTTCGAGCACGAGGACGAGCGGATCGAGCTCGGCCAGGCCCTCGAAGAACCGCCGCCATGCGGCGAAGCTCTCGGTGCGGCGATCCGCTCCCAGCTCCCCGGGATCGCCGAGACCAAGGAGCGGTCCGAGCTGACTCCTGACCCATTCCGCTTCCTCGGCGCCTGGCACCGCTTCGTCCACGACCACTTGGAGCTTCGCGCTTGCCCGGTCCTCGGGCTCGCCCTCGAGGATCCCGGCGTGAGCCTTCAGGATCTCGCCGAGGGCCCAAAATGCGCCTTCGCCGTAGGGGAGGCACCTGCCCTGACGCCAGTAGATGAGGTCAGGCTGCGCCTCGACGGACGCGAAGAGCTCATGCACGAGCCGGCTCTTCCCGATCCCGGGCACGCCGACGAGCGTCAGAAGCTGCGGTGCGCTCTCGTCGCGCACTCGTGCAAGCGTGTTGACCAGCAGGTCGAGCTCCCGCTCCCGACCGATCAGCGCGGTGCGCGGCTCGAAGCTGACGTCCGCGCCGTAGCGGGAACGTGCCTGGATTGCCTCCCAGACAGGCACGGGCGACGCCTTGCCCTTGGCGTCCACCGCCGACAGCTCCCGGTACTCGATCACGCGGGACGTGGCGTTGTAGGTCGTTTCGCCGACGAGGACGCCGTTGACCGGAGCGGCCGTTTGTAGGCGGGAAGCGGTATTGACGACGTCGCCAGCCACGAGTCCCTGCTCGGCGCCCGGCTGCGGCTCCAGGGAGACGAGCACTTCGCCCGTGTTGACGGCGACGCGGACTTCGAGCTCGCCCTCTTCCTGGATCCAGTCCCGAATCGCGAGCGCTGCGCGGACGGCCCTTTCGGGATCGTCCTCGTGCGCTACGGGGGCCCCGAAGACCGCCATCACAGCGTCGCCGATCACCTTCTCGACGGTGCCGCCCCGTCGTTCGAGCTCGGACCGAAGCCGGTCGTGGAATGGCCGCAGCATCGCCTCGACGTCCTCCGGGTCGAGCGCCTCGGCGCGCGACGTGAAGCCGACGAGGTCGGCGAACACGATGCTCACGACCTTGCGCTCGCGGCGCCTAGGGATGCTCACAGCGCCGAGTCTACGAGCCGAAAGGCCGGTGGACGGCGCCGCACACCGCCCCCGGCCTCCCTCATCTACTAGACGGCCCGGTCGGGGTAGTTCTTTCCTATTTCAGCCGCTCGACCGTGTAGCCCCAGCTGCGCATGTCGTCGAGCAGTACGGCGCAGTGCTCCTGATCGCGCGTGATCAGCGTCAGCTCGACCTCGGTCTCGGCAACCGGAAGATCCATCCCTTCGCGGTGGTGCTCTACAGAAACGACGTTGCCGCGCGCCTCGGCGATCAGGGAGAGCAGCCGGACGAGCTCACCGGGACGGTCCGGGATCTGCGTCCGGATCACGAGGTAGCGCCCGCCGAGCGTGAGCCCGTGGCGCATGACCGAGATCAGCAGCGTCGGGTCGATGTTGCCGCCGGAGAGGACGATAGTGACCGGTCCCGAGCCGTCGACCTTGTCCGAGAGAAGGGCCGCAACGCCGACGGCACCGGCGCCTTCGACGACGAGCTTCGTCCGCTCGAGCAGCAGGACGATCGCCTCGCTGATCGACTTGTCGTCCACGTCGACCATGTCGTCGAGGACGTCGTCCAGGATCGACATCGTCAGCTCGCCCGGGCGCTTCACGAAGACGCCGTCGGCGATCGTGAATCCGGATAGCCCCGCCTGCACGCCGACGATCCGAAGGTCGGAGCGGTGCGCCCGCAGCGCGAGCGCGATCCCTGAGGCAAGCCCCCCGCCGCCGACGGGAATCACGACCGTCTCGGCTTCCGGCACCTGCTCCGCGAGCTCGAGTCCGATCGTTCCCTGTCCGGCAATCACCGCCGGATCCTCGAAGGGATGAACGAACGTTGCGCCTGTCTCGTCCACGTAGGCCATGGCGGCCGCGAGCGCCTCTTCGAAGTCAGCGCCTTCCATGATCAGCTCCGACCCGTACGTGCGGCAGGCCTCCACTTTCGCCATCGGCGCGTCCTGCGGAACGTAGATCCGCGCGGGAATCCCGGCAGCCCGCGCGGCCCACGCGACGGCCTGCCCGTGGTTGCCCGCGCTCGCCGCGACGACGCCGGCTGCGCGTTCCTCCGGCGAGAGCGTGGTGATCCGGTTGAAGGCGCCACGGACCTTGAAGGCACCGGTGCGCTGGAGGTTCTCGGCCTTGAGCGAGACCTCGCGTCCGGTGCTGCGAGAAAGCGTCTCGGAGCCGTAGACCGGCGTCTCCCGCGCGACCCCCCTCAGCCGCTCGCGGGCCTCGAGGATGTCAGCGAGTGTCGGGGCGGTTTGCGTCGTTGCCATTTTCAAGTTCTCCAGTGACTCTGAAAACCTTCTGAAGTATCTCCCTCACGGCCGTCAGTGGGTCGAGCTCCCGGCGCTGCACCTCGTCGAGGAGACGACGAAGCTCGGGATCGTTCGCAACGGCCTGCTCCAGATGGGTTTTTGCCCGCGACGAGGCGATCGCGAACACCTCGCCGGCCAGGTTCTTGCGCCGACGCTCGTCGAGCAGCCCATTCGACTCGAGGAACGAGCGGTGGTCGATGATCTTGTCCCACAGCTCCGCGACGCCTTCTCCTTCGATCGCCTCCGTGAGCACGATCGGCGGCCGCCGCGCGCGGTCGGGATCGAGCGAGAGGATCGAGCGCACCTCGTTCAGCATCGTCTTCGCGGCGGGATGGTCCTTCTTGTTCACGACGATCACGTCGGGGATCTCCATGATCCCGGCCTTCAGCGCCTGCACGGAATCGCCGGAGCCGGGCATGAGCACGAGGACCACCGTGTCGGCGACGCCGATCACCTCGACCTCACCCTGGCCGGTACCGACCGTCTCGAGGAAGAGGAGATCCCGGCCGGCAGCGTCCAGCACGAGCAGCGCCTGCAGCGCGGCCTCTGCGAGCCCGCCGAGATGGCCGCGGCTCCCCATCGAGCGGATGAAGACGCCGGGATCGAGGAAGTGATCGGAGAGCCGAATCCGGTCGCCGAGCAGGGCCCCCTGCGTGAACGGGCTGGATGGATCGACCGAGACGACGCCCACCGTCTGATCCTGAGCCCGGATGTGACGGACGAGGGCGCTGATCAGGCTCGACTTTCCGACCCCCGGTGGCCCGGTGATTCCGACCGCGTAGGCGTGTCCCGTTTCCGGATAGAGCTCGCGCACGAGCTCATACGCGAGCGGGTCGGAGTTCTCCACGAGCGTGATCGCACGGGCCAAGGCTCGCCGGTCGCCCCGGCGAACGCCGTCGACCAGCGACTCGAGCGTCCATTCCCGCCGGCGGGCCATCGGCCGAACTCTAGGGAGACACCTGAAGCGCAGGCTCTGGTCGGGCGGCCGCACCTCGCGCCATGGTGAGCCCGATCACCGCCGCGACGGCGGCGAGCCCGCCGCCGATCGCCCAGACCGCGCGCGGTCCGAGCGCGTCGGTGATCGGCCCGGCCGCAATCAGCCCGAGCCCGAGTACCGCGTAGTTGAGGCTCATCGCCACGGTGAAGGCGCGCCCGCGGAGCTCGTCCGGGACGCCCCGCTGGACGAGGAGCGCATTGCAGACGACGGCTGCGCCGTTCCCGACGCCCACGACCGCGACAAAGGCCGCGGCGACCCAGACATCGGGCGAAGCCGCTGCGGCGACCATTCCGAGCGCAAGCAGGCCGATCGAGCCCGCGTAAACGGATGCGAGAGCGCGCTGCTCCAGAAGCGAGCCCGCGAGCAGGCTTCCGAGCGCAAGCCCGACGCCGGTCGCCCCCACGAGGAGGCCATAGCCGAAATCGCCGGCGTCGAACGCCTCCTTGGCGAGGACGACCTCCGAAACGTTCGCCCCGGCCGTCGCGAGCATGACGACGCTCCAGGCGACGAGGATCGTCCGGAGGGCGCGGGAGCGCCGGATCAGCGCGAGGCCGTCCGCGAGGTCACGCCAGTAGCCCCTGCCGGCGGCGGCCGCGGCTTGCAGGAGGCCGGCGGGAATGCCCGCCAGGAGCGCTGCCGAGACGAGGAACGTTCCGGCGTTGATCAGGTACGCAACATCCGGACCGGTTGCCGCAACGAGCAGGCCGCCGATGATCGGGCCGGCAGCCCATGCCACGTTCTCGATCGTCTGGAGGATCGAGTTGGCGTTGGCGAGGTCGTCGTTGCTGACGAGATTCGGCAGACCGGCGTAGACGGCCGGTCGGAAGAACCCGGTGGCGAAGCCCGCGACCGCAGCGAGCGCGACGATCACCGCAGCGCTCCCGGCAAGCGGTAAGGCGGCGAAGACCGCGAAGCGCACGAGATCGCAGCCGATCATCAGCCGGCGCCGGGGCATGCGGTCGACGAGCGAGCCCGCGGCGAAGCCGATCACGATCGCGGGAAGAAAATCGGCGACGAAGAGCGCGGCGACCCACGTTGCCGAGTCGGTGCGGTCGAAGACGTCGACCGTCAGTGCAACGAACGCGACCCAGGTCCCGAGACCGGAGGCGAGCGTGGCGAGGGCGAGCAGTCCGAAACTCGAAGGATCTCTCAGAAGCGCCAGCCGGCCGAGCACGGATGCGAGTTACGTCGGGGCGCTGGTCAGAACGCGACCGAGGGCCTCGCGGAAGTAGGCGTTCTCGTCCGGCGTTCCCACGGTCACCCGAATCCCGCCGGGAGCTCCGAAGCCTGTGGTGGGACGAACGATCACTCCTTCCTGCAGAAGACGCTCGAAGAGCGGCCTCGAGTCCTCGCCGACCTCGGCGAAGACGAAGTTCGCTACGGCCTTGCCGACAGGATCGAGCCCGTGCTCGCGCAGCGCCTCTTCGATCAGCGGCCGCCCCTCGGCGTTGAC
>DASSXA010000191.1:0-10303 GCA_035704315.1 Gaiellaceae bacterium | reverse complement strand
CAGTGCGGCGACGGAAGCGTCTGGTACGTCGGTGAAAAGGTCAACGACATCGAAGGCGGCAAGGTCGTCAGCCACGAGGGCCAGTGGCAGGCAGGCAAGGCAGGTGCAAAGCCCGGTCTCTTCATGCCGGCCGCGCCGAAGGAGGGCGACAGCTTCCAACAGGAGCGCGCGCCGGGGGTCGCCGAGGACCGGTCGACTGTGCTGGCGGTGGACGTCGAGACCAAGGTGCCGGCGGGCAAGTTCACCGGCTGCATCCGGACGAAGGACTTCGCTCCGATCGACAAGATCACGGAGTTCAAGGTCTACTGCCCCGATGTCGGCCTGGTCCGCGAGGAGCTGACCGCCGGGAGCGCCCAGCTCGTGCGCTATCGCTGACCGATCGGGACGGCGATCCAGGCGTCCACTCCCCCGCCGTTCCTGTTCACGACGTGCGCCGAGCCCCCATGCGCACGCGCGATGACGTCGACGATCGAGAGCCCAAGCCCTGAGCCGCCGCCTCCGCGCGCCTCGTCTGCCCTCGCGAAGCGGTCGAACGCATGCGGCAGGAATCCCGCGGGGAAGCCGGAGCCCTCGTCGGTGACGTGCAGCTCGACCTCAGACGTGTCCTCGACGGCGTGAAGCGTCACATTCCCGGCTCCGTGGCGAAGCGCGTTGTCGACGAGGTTGCCGAGCGCCTGCTCGAGCCTGAGACGATCGCCCCTCACGGTCTCCTGCGACGGCTCGACCGTGATCTCCCTGCCGGCTTCGTGCGCGCGACCGACAAAGCGTGAGGCCGCCCGCTCGAGCAGCTCGTGGGCCGGCACGTTCTCCGCCTGGACGGGCAATCGCCCGTCCTCGGCACGAGCCAGGATGAGCAGGTCGTCGGCGAGCCGCGACAGGCGTTCCGTCTCCTCGCCGGCCGAGCGAAGCGCCTCGGCGAGCTCCTCACGGGTTCGCTCGCGCCGCCCGGCAAGCTCGAGCTCCGTGCGGAGCATGGCGAGCGGAGAGCGAAGCTCGTGGCTTGCATCGGCGACGAAGCGGCGCTCGCGACGGATCGTCGTCTCGATTCGGCCGAGCATCTCGTTCAAGGTCTCGCCCAGCCGGCGGATCTCGTCGTGTGGCTCAGGCACAGGGAGCCGTTGCGTCGGATCGCCGCCTGAGATCCCCGCGGCGCGACGCCGCATCGACTCGACAGGTCGAAGGGCTGCACCCGTAAGGAGATAGCCAGCAATTGAGGCGAGCAGGAGCGCTAGCGGCAGGCCGATGAGGAGCTGCGTCTGCAGTTCCTCGAGCGCCTCGCCGCGCGCTTCCAGCGAGGTTCCAACGGCGACGAGAACCCGACCCGCCTGGACATCGACAGAGAGCGCAAGAACCCGTGTCGGGTCGTCCCCGTTGCCGATTGGGCCGCGGTCGAAGAGGATCGTCCCTTCGCGCGCGCGCTCGACCTCCGCAGCACCGAGCAGGCGCTGATCACCGACCGCCGGCGAGCTGTCGATCACCCGCCCGTTGAGGGTGAGGACCTGGGCGAAGCTTTGGTCCGCGCCCAGCACCCCCGTCGACGAGCCTTTGCCCAGATCGGCGTTCGATTCTTGGACGAGCCTCGCGACATCCTGGCCGCGCGACCGCAAGCCCCTGTTCAGCGTGTCGTCGAGCTCCGACTGGAACCGAAAGTAGAGGAAGAGGCCCGTGGCGGCCAGGACGATCGCCATCACGAGCGCGAAGGCAGCCGTCAGACGGAGTCGGATCGGAAGGCGGGCGAGCACGCTAACTCGCTGCTCGCTGGACTTCCTCGCTCACGACGCCGCCGTCCTGACGGAGCCTGTAGCCGGCGCCGCGCACGGTCTCGATCGAGCGAACCCCGAACGGCCGGTCGACCTTCTTGCGCAGGTAGCGGATGTAGACGTCGATGATGTTCGACCGGTTCTCGTAGCTGTAGTCCCAGGCATGCTCGAGCAGCTCGAAACGGGAGATGACGTGGCCGGGGCGGCGCATGAGCGTCTCGAGCAGCGCGAACTCCTTGGCCGACAGCTCGATCTCCACGTCTTCTCGCCAGACCTGACGAGAGCGGGGATCCACACGCAGGGTTCCGACCTCGAGAATCGGCGGCTGCTCGACCTGGCCGCGGCGCACAAGTGCGCGGAGGCGAGCGAGCAGCTCGGCGAACGAGAAGGGCTTCGTGAGGTAGTCGTCAGCCCCGGTGTCGAGACCTGAAATCCGGTCCTCGACAGCGTCGCGCGCGGTCAGCATGAGTACCGGTGACCAGACGCCGGCACCCCGTAGGCGACGGCACACCTCGAATCCGTCGATGCTGGGGAGCATCACGTCGAGGACGATCACGTCGTATTCCGTCGCGCCCGCCATCCAGACGGCTTCCTCGCCATTAGGCGCCACGTCGGCGGCGTAGCCCTCTTCGAGCAGGCCGCGGCGAATGAGGCCCGCCATCTTTACCTCGTCCTCCACGATCAGCGCCCGCACCACACCTACTGTGCCACCAGATCGATGAGAGTTAAATGAGAAGACGGCCGGCCGGGCGCTTGGGGAGTGCCCCACCCGGCCGGCGCGATCCTCCGACGCTACGCCCGGACGATGAGATGGGTATGAGAGGACTCGGACCGCTCTCGGCCGGGAAACATGTTTTCAGGAGCGAAACCGAGAGCCTTGTTCCTGCGTAAGGGCAGTTGTAACCTCTAAGTAACCGTTAGCGCTGCGGCACAACTTGGGGAGTGCGTTGAGCGGCCAGTCGGACGACAGGGGGGCTGGCGGGTGGAACCGCCGCCGCCTGCCCGCATCACGGCCGTCACAGCACACTCGGGCGTCGAGCTCGTCGCGAGCTCCGCCGAGTAGACACGTTCCAGACGTAGTGGGGGCCGGGCAGCACCCCGGCCCCACCTGCCAAAGACACCCCCGGAGGCAAACCAGAGATGAGTGGCAGAGCGTGTAAGGGTACCGCGCTCGACGAGAGATCGGGCGCTCGGGGCGACGACCGATGACGCGCTGGATCGTCGCCGGGAGCATCAGGTTCAGGCTCCTCGTCGTCGCCGCGGCGGTCGCCACGATGGTCGTCGGAGCGAACCGGCTTCGCAGCATGCCGGTGGACGTCCTCCCGGAGTTCGTGCCGCCGACGGTGGAGATCCAGACGGAAGCGCTCGGGCTCTCCGCGGCCGAGGTCGAGCAGCTGATCACTGTGCCGATGGAGCAGGATCTCCTGAACGGAGTCGCGTTCCTGGACGACATCCGTTCGCAGTCCGTTCCGGGGCTGTCGAGGATCCTCCTCGTGTTCGAGCCCGGAACCAACCTCTTCCGTGCCAGGCAGGTCGTTGCCGAGCGCCTGACCCAGGCGCACGCGCTGCCGCAGGTGTCCAAGCCGCCGCAGATGCTGCAGCCGCTGTCGTCCACCAATCGCGTCCTGATGATCGGCGTCTCCTCGAAGAAGCTGTCCGCGCTGGAAATGTCGGTACAGGCGCGCTGGACGATTGCGCCCCGCCTCGTCGGCGTCCCGGGGGTCGCCAACGTCGCGATCTGGGGCCAGCAAGACCGGCAGCTGCAAGTGCAGGTCGATCCCGAGCACTTGCGTGCCCAGCGCGTTTCGCTCGGTCAGGTGATCGAGACGACCGCCAACTCGCTGTGGGTGTCGCCGCTCACCTTCGTCGAGGCCTCGACGCCGGGAACCGGCGGATTCATCGACACGCCGAACCAGCGGCTCGGCATCCAGCACCTGTCTCCGATCAGTACGCCTGCCGATCTCTCCAGGGTCCGGGTCGAGGAGACGCCGGGCCGGAACCTGCAGCTCGGCGACGTGGCGAAGGTCGTCGAGAGCCACCAGCCGCTGATCGGTGACGCCGTCGTCAACGACGGCCGCGGCCTCCTGCTCGTCATCGAGAAGTTCCCCGAGGCGAATTCGCTCGAGGTCACCCGGGGCGTCGAGGACGCGATCCGCACGATGCAGCCGGGTCTCCCGGGCGTCCAGTTCGACACGAACGTCTACCGGCCGGCTTCCTACCTCGAACGCTCGATCGACAACCTCACGTGGGCGCTCGTCATCGGTCTCGGGCTGATCGCGCTCGTCCTCGGCCTGTTCTTCCGCTGGCGCACCGCTGTGATCGGCCTCGTCGTCGTTCCGCTGTCCCTGATCGTCGCCGCCCTCGTGCTCGATGCGCTGGGTACGACCATGAACCCGATCGTCCTCGCCGGGCTGGCCGCAGCGCTCGTCCTCGTGATCGACGACGCCGTCGTCGACGGGGAGAACCTCGCGCGGCGCCTGCGTGAGCGGCCGACTGACTCGACCGTGAAGACCATCCTTGGGGCAGCGCTCGAGGTCCGCCGCGCCGCGCTCTACGCGACGCTGATGATCGCGCTCGCGGTCGTCCCTCTTTACGCGTTCAAGCGCACCGCCGGAGCGTTCTTCCCGGACCTCGCGACGGCGTTTCTCGCCGCGCTCGCCGCGTCTATGGTCGTCGCGCTCGTCGTGACACCGGCGCTCGCGGCCCTGCTCTTCTCCCGCTGGGGGCCCGACGACACCGAGCCCAGGCCGGCTCGCTGGCTCCAGAAGACCTACGAGGACGGTCTCTCACGGATGGTGCAGAGAGCGCCCGTCGGGTACGTCGCCGCCGGCGCACTGATCGCGGCGACGCTCGTCGCAGTCCCGTTCCTCAGCCAGTCGTTGCTGCCAACCCTCAGGGAGAACGCGCTGCTCGTCCGCTGGAACGGGCCGCCCGGCGCATCGCTTCCGGAGATGAACCGCATCACGGCCCGGGCCGCCCGCGAGCTGCGGTCCGTCTCGGGTGTCCGCGAGGTCGGAGCGCATCTCGGCCGCGCGATCTCCGGCGACCAGGTGGTCGGGGCCAATGCCGCCGAGCTCTGGGTGAGCATCGATGCCGATGCCGACTACGACGCAACGGTGGCGTCGATCAAGCGAGTCGTCGACGGCTACCCCGGCCTCTCGCGTGACGTGCAGACCTACTCGGGCGAGCGCGTCCGCGACGTCCTCACCGGGACCGACGAGGACGTCGTCGTACGCCTCTACGGGGAGGACCTCGGCGTCCTCAGCGCGCAGGCAGAGCGAGTGCGCCAGGCCGTTTCGAGCATCGACGGGATGGCCGGTGCCCGCGCCGTGCTCCCGGCGGCGGAGCCCACCGTCGAGGTGCAGGTCGACCTCGGCCGGGCGCAGCAGCACGGAATCAAGCCGGGAGACGTCCGCCGGGCTGCGACGACGCTGCTCTCGGGCATCCAAGTCGGCAGCCTCTTCGAGGAGCAGAAGGTCTTCGACGTCGTCGTCTGGGGCACGCCCGACATCCGGAGCAGCCTGACGGGCGTCCGCCGGCTGCTGATCGACACCCCGACCGGCGGGCACGTGCGGCTCGAGGACGTCGCGAACGTGCGAATCGCCCCCAATCCGGGCGTGATCAACCGACAGAACGTCTCTCGCTATGTCGATGTGGCGGCCACCATCGGCGCGCGCGACCGCGACGCCGTCGCGAGCGATGTCCAACGGCGGCTCGAGGGAATGTCCTTCCCGATCGAGTACCACGCGGAGGTCCTGTCCGCGGACCGCCAGCCCACGGGCCGTCTGATCGCGATCGCGATCGCGGCCGCGCTGGGGATCTTCCTCTTGCTTCAGGCGTTCCTGGGCAGCTGGAGGCTTGCGGCGCTGGCGTTCCTCACCCTGCCCCTCGCCCTGGCGGGCGGTCTCCTCGCCACCCTGCCTTCCGGCGGGAACCTCTCGTTCGGCTCGTACATCGCCCTGTTCGCGGTGTTCGGTTTCGCGGCGCGCAGCACGGTCCTGCTTTTCGATCGCTTCCGTCAGCTCGAGCAGCGTGAGGGACTGGCGTTAGGGCCGGAGCTCGTCGTGCGCGGGGCGCGCGAGCGCGTCGTCCCGACCGTGATGACCGCGCTCGCGACGGGGCTGATCTTCGTCGTGGTCCTCGTGATCGGCGGCCGGCCGGGGTACGAGCTGCTTCGTCCGCTCGCAGCGGTGCTCGTCGGTGGGCTCCTCACGTCGCTCGTGGTCGCCCTGGTGGTCGTTCCGGTCCTCTACCTCCGCTTCGCGCTGAGCGCCGGTGCCGAGGAGGTCGCCGAGCCGGAGCCCGCACCGGAGGGGATCGGCGGGGCGGTGATGGGCAAGTGAGACGGTTCTTCATCGTCGGAACGCTGCTGCTCACGCTCGTGCTGTCCGCCTGCGGAGGGACCGCCGAGGAGGACGCGGCGGAGTCGCCGGCCGCGGTCGAGCAGATCAAGGGCACCGAGCTCAACCGCGTCACGTTGACCGCAGAGGCGGCCAAGCGCCTCGACGTCCAGACCGTGGCGGCCCGGAGCGACGGCAAGCGGACGGTGATCCCCTACGCCGCCGTGCTCTACGACCCGGACGGCCGGACGTGGACGTACACGAGCCCTGAGCAGCTCGTCTTCGTTCGCAAGGACATCAACGTGGACCGGATCGACGGCGATTCGGCGATTCTGATTGCCGGACCGTCGCCGGGAACGGCGGTCGTGACCGTCGGCGCCGACGAGCTGTGGGGCGTCGAATACGGCGGCATCGAGGAAGACTGAGGGCGTCCCGCGCTGATGCGGTGGATCGTCGGATCGAGCCTCAAGTTCCGCTTCCTCGTGGTCGCGCTGGCTGCGGCGCTGATGGCCTTCGGGACGCAGCAGCTGCGCGACATGCCTGTCGACGCCTTTCCAGAGTTCGCGCCTCCGCGAGTGGAGATCCAGACCATCTGCCTAGGCCTGTCCGCGGCGGAAGTCGAGACGCTCGTCAGCGTCCCGCTCGAGCAGTCGCTGAACGGCGTCGAGGGGCTGGACGTCATCCGCTCGAAGTCCGTGCCGCAGCTCTCGTCGATCGAGCTGCTCTTCAAGGACGATACGGACGTCCTCCACGCGCGGCAGCTCGTCCAGGAGCGAGTCGAGGCGGTCACCCCGTCCCTCCCGACCTGGGCGGCGCCTCCGTTCATGATGCCGCCGACCTCGACCACGAGCCGTGTCATGAAGATCGGGGTGTCGTCGAAGACCGTCGGGGTCGTCCCCCTCTCCACGATCGCCTACTGGAAGATCAGGGCACGGCTCCTTCGCGTCCCCGGCGTGGCGAACGTCGCGATCTGGGGCGAGCACCTGGAGCAGTTCCAGGTCGAGGTCGACCCCGCGCGGATGCGCGAGCGGCACGTCGGGCTCGAGCACGTCATGGAGGCGACCTCCGACGCGCTGGACGCAGGGCTCCTGCGCTTCTCGGATGGAGCCGTCATCGGGACCGGCGGCTTCATCGACACCCCCAACCAGCGCCTGACGCTCCAGCACGTCCTGCCGATCGTGAAGCCCGAGGATCTCGCCACGATTCCGATCGCGGCTCGCGGGAGCCGAACGGTTCGCCTCGGCGACGTCGCCCAGGTGGTGACCGGGACCCAGCCGCTCGCCGGCGACGCGGTGATCAACGACGGGCCCGGCCTCCTGCTCGTCGTGGAGAAGTTCCCGTGGGGCAACACGCTCGACGTGACAAGCGGCGTCGAGACGGCGCTCGACGAGCTCCAACCCGGGCTGCCCGGCATCGAGATCGACACCCACATCTTCCGGGCGTCGAACTTCATCGAGACGGCGATCGACAATCTGGCGCATGCGCTTCTGATCGGCGCGCTTCTCGTCGTGCTCGTCCTCGGTGCGTTCCTCTTCGACTGGCGCGCCGCGCTGATCAGCGTCGTTGCCATCCCGCTCTCGCTCGTCGCGGCGGGCCTCGTCCTCTACTGGCGGGGCACCACCGTCAACGTCATGGTGCTCGCCGGCCTCGTGATCGCGCTCGGGGTGGTGGTCGACGACGCGATCATCGGCGTGCAGAACATCCTGCGCCGACTCCGGGAGAACCACCGGAAGGGCAGTCCCAGGTCGACCGCGGCAATCACCCTCGAGGCCTCACTGGAAGTTCGCGGACCGATCGTCTACGCGACGCTGATCATCCTGATCGCGATGGCGCCCATCTTCTTCCTCCAGGGGCTGACGGGCGCGTTCTTCCGGCCACTGGTGCTCGCGTACGTGCTGGCGGTCCTGGTCTCCCTGCTCGTCGCGCTGACGGTCACTCCGGCTCTGAGCCTGATTCTCCTGTCGAGGACGTCACTCGAACGGCGCACCTCCCCGCTCGAACACTGGCTCGGGCATGCCTACAGAGCCGTGCTGACGCGCGTGCTGGTCAGGCCGCACTGGGCGTACCTGGCGGCCGCGCTCACCGTCGTCACCGGCGTCGCGGTCGTGCCGTTTCTCGGGGAATCGCTGATCCCGACGTTCAAGGAGCGGGACTTCCTCGGCCACTGGATCACGAAGCCCGGAAGCAGCCTCCCCGAAGAGACCCGCGTCGTGGCCAGGGCGAGCCACGAGCTGCGCTCCATTCCCGGCGTCAATCACTTCGGCTCTCACATCGGGCAGGCGTTCCTCGCCGACGAGGTGGCGGGCGTCAACTTCGGCGAGAACTGGATCGCCGTCGATCCGAACGCGGATTACGACGCGACAGTCGCCTCGATCGAGAACGTCGTCGACGGCTACCCCGGGATGTTCCACGACGTCCAGACCTACCTCAACGAGCGAATCGACGAGGTCCTGGCCGGGGCGAGCGAGCCGATCGTAATCCGAGTCTTCGGCAGGGATCTCAACGTCCTGCACCAAAAGGCGGACGAGATCAGGGACGCGGTCGCCGCGGTCGACGGGGTCACCGACGCCTCGGTCGAGTTCCAGGAGGGCGTCTCGCACGTCGAGGTCGAGGTCGACCTCGCGAAGGCGCAGCGCTACGGCCTGAAACCGGGCGACGTTCGCCGGGCGACCGCGACGATGATCGAGAGCGAGGAAGTCGGCGACATCTTCCGAGGCGGCAGGGCGTACGACGTCCACGTCTGGAGCACACCGGCGACACGCTCGAGCCTGACGAGCCTGCGCGAACTGCCGCTCGACACTCCCGACGGCGGGCACGTGGCCCTCGGGGACGTGGCCCACCTGCGCGTCACCCCCACGCCCAACGTCGTCCACCACGAGGGCACCTCGCGGAGCATCGACGTCGTCGCCGGTGTCGAGGACCGCGACCTCGGCTCCGTCGCCGGCAGCGTCGAACGGCGGCTCCAGGCGATCCGCTTCCCGCAGGAGTACCACGCGGAGCTCCTCGGTGAGTTCGCCGAGCGCCAGGCGGCGCAGAAGCGGCTGCTCCTGTTCGGGCTGGGGGCGGCAATCGGCATTCTCCTGCTGCTCCAGGTGTCGCTTCGCAGCTGGCGCCTTGCGACGCTCTCGTTCTTGACGTTGCCGATGGCCCTCGTCGGCGGAGCGTTGGCCGCATGGTTGGGCGGGGGCGTGCTCTCCCTGGGCTCGTTGGTCGGCTTCTACACCGTGTTCGGGATCGCCGCGAGGAACGGGATCCTGATGATCAACCACTTCCAGCATCTCGAGGAGCACGAGGGCGAGACGTTCGGCCGCAAGCTCGTCCTCCGAGGTGCTCAGGAACGCCTCTCGCCGATCCTGATGACGACGCTGGCGACGGGGCTCGCGCTGGTGCCGCTCGTCATCGCGGGAAACGCCCCCGGCCATGAGATCGAGCACCCGCTGGCAATTGTCGTCGTCGGCGGCCTCGTCACGTCGACGCTGCTGAACCTGTTCGTCGTTCCGCCCCTCTACCTCCACTTCGGGAAGCGACGAGCCACATGAGACGCGGAATCGTCGCTCTGTTGCTTCCGCTCTTCTTCCTGGCGGCCTGCGGAGGATCCTCGGACACGGCAGCGCACGAGCCTGCCGTCGTCGAGGAGGTGGCGGGAACCGAGGTCAGCCGCATCACACTGACCCCCGAGGCGGCGAAGCGCCTCGACGTCAAGACGGCCGACGTCGAGAAGCGCGCCGGCGCAACGATCATCCCGTACTCGGCGATCTTCTATTCGCCCACCGGCGAGGCCTGGGCGTACACGAACCCCCAGGGCCTGACGTTCGTCCGGCAGCGGATCGTCGTCGACTCGATCGACGGCGCCCACGTCGTGCTCGCGAAGGGCCCGGCGCCCGGGACGAAGGTCGCGATCGTCGGCGTCGCCGAGCTCTACGGCGCCGAGTCCGGAGTCGGCGCGGACAGCGGCCACTGATGCGCTGGATCGTCCACACGAGCCTGAGATTCCGCTATCTCGTCGTCGCCTTAGGCGCGGCGCTGATGGTCTTCGGCGGCGGTGTGCTGCGGGACACGCCCGTCGACGTCTTCCCGGAGTTCGCGCAGCCGAAGGTCGAGATCCAGACCTACAGCCTCGGGCTCTCTGCCGAGGAGGTGGAGTCACTCGTCACCGTGCCGCTCGAGCAGTCGCTCCAGGGGCTGCCGCAGCTCGACACCGTT
>DASSXA010000165.1:0-2110 GCA_035704315.1 Gaiellaceae bacterium | reverse complement strand
CGTGGGAAACGTCAGCTCCCGGCCCTCGAATACGAGCGCCACCGAGCCATCCTGCTCGACCAGGTCGGCGAGCACGGTGGGGTTGCGCTCGAGCTCGGTCTCCGCCCCGAGGTCGTCGAGCGCCCGAAGCTGGCCGAGTTGGCCCTCCCGAATCGGCCGCCGCTTCCGGACGAGCTGATTACGGGCCCGGCGCTCGACCTCGTCCGGCCCGAGGCGCTCGCGGAGCGCCTCCAGAAGCTTGTCGCTGCCGTTCCCAGACTGCCACGATCGCCTGAAGTCGAGGTCCTCGCCACACTCCTCGAGTGCGGCGCGCACCGCGTCCAACCACGTGACGACGTTGACGCCGACGGTCAGGTGCAGCGAATCGGTATCGGAGGTCAGGGCCTCGTGAAGCCAGCCGCGAGGCAGATAGAGCATGTCGCCGGGCTCGAGGACGCGATCCTCAACGGGCTCGCCCGGCGCACCCAGCTCGGGCGAATAGCGCTGGTTCTTGAGCGGAAGCTCGAGCAGGGGCTCGTAGACGAGCCAGCGCTTGCGACCGGACAACTGGAGGACGAAGACGTCGTGCGTGTCGTGGTGAACGGGTAGTCCCTGCGCCGCGCGCGGCGTGTAGTACGCGTGGGCCTGGGCCGGATGGCCCAGCGTCTCCTCGAGCGAGCCGCAGAAGGCGCCGATCGCCGGTTTCGTGAGGTGAAGGCCCTGGAGGACGATCGTCGCACCGCGTTCCCATTCGGCCAGCAGGCGCTCGACGTTGGCCGTCCCGGTGAAGGGAGCCGGACGCCACGGAACGTCCTCGGTGTAGTCGCGAACGCTCAGTTTCTCTCCCGCCTTGACGAGCCGGAAGGCGGGATAGCGCAGGCCGCCGGAGCAGACGAGCTGCTCCACCTCGGCCTCTGAAAGCAGGTCGTCGTAGCGGCCGGGCTCGTCTCGCTCGACCGCGAACGGCCTGCGCTCCCAATAGTCCTCGAGGAACGCCGCGGCGTCGAGCGGCTCGACGCAGCGCGAGAGTGCCTTAGGGATCCGTGTCGTCCGAGTCGGAATCGGTGTCGTCCGAGTCGGAATCGGTGTCGTCCGCGTCGGTGTCCATGTCATCCATGTCCGCGTCGGCGGTCTCTTCCTGGATCTCCTGGGCGACGTCGGTGCGAATCTCTTCGTCGCTGAGCGACGTTCGTTCGCTCATCTCGGCTCCTTAGCTCGGGGATGTCGACCCGAGTGTAGTGGCCTCCCGAGCGCGGCACGCCGCAAGGGTTACCTCAAGCGCACCGAGTGATCGGTGACCCAGAAGAACTCCGTGGCCTCGCTGCGAAACCGCTCGCCGGCAGACGAGTAGGGGCCGAAGAGCACACGGACAACGCTTCCCTGGCGCAGTACCTCGCTTCCGATCATCGTTCCGCGCCAAACCGCGCCGGGACCGAGCACGGCTGGCGGCGGAGGCCGAAGGCCGTCCGGCTTCAGCGCCGGCGGCGGGTGTTCGAGGTCGCCCGTCAGCCGCTTGACCTCTGCCATCGTCCGAGTGTCGAGCAGCACGAGGCCGACGCTTCCTTCCTGGAGCCTGAAGGGCGTCTGCGAGCCGTTCCGCACCGAGACGTCTGCGCTCCAGCCTTCGTCGCCGATCACGAGCCGATCGACCCGGAACGTGAAGTTGTCCTTGTGGTCGCGCTCGACCCAGCCGAGCTCCAGCGTCCCCGGTTGAGCCGGCGGCGCCAGCTCGGGGCCGGGAGGCCCGCAACCGGCCACCAGGAACGCGACCAGGGCGAGGAGCGCTGGATAGACTCGCCAGCCGGTCAATGGATCTCTACGAGTACCAGGGCAAGGAGCTGTTTCGCCGTTTCGGAATCCCTGTCTCCGACGGCCGGGTGGCGACCTCGCCGGAGGAGGCGAAGACGGCCGCCCAGGAGCTCGGAGGGCAGGTCGTCGTCAAGGCCCAGGTGCTCACAGGCGGGCGAGGCAAGGCCGGGGGGATCAAGCTCGCCGATGGGCCCGACGAGGCCGAGTCGCACGCGCGCGAGATCCTCGGGATGGACATCAACGGCCACGTCGTCCGCAAGCTCTGGATCGAGTCGGCGTCGGACATTGCCCGGGAGTACTACCTGTCTTTGACCTTCGACCG
>DASSXA010000324.1:0-4351 GCA_035704315.1 Gaiellaceae bacterium | reverse complement strand
TCGGCGGTAACGCTCAACCCTCCGAACGGTGCCTGGCACCAATCGGAGGGTTCGTACGGTTTGTTGAGGATCAGCACCGTTTGGACGCGGCGAATTGGGACGAATCGAGCTGAGATTGAGCCTCAGCGTTGTCTTCCGGATCGCCTAGCGATCACCACTTGGCAGGACATCGTGATCGCAGGGCGTAGCCGTTGGACCCGTGCGGCGCATGTCGCTCATCACGATTCTGGTTGTGCTGGCCGGGGCTGCCTCCTCGGGCGAGGCTTCGGCGCTCCCTCCCCTGCAGATTCCCGGCGCTCAGGTAGCGCTGTACCGTCACGGCTTCTACAAGGGGCCGATCGACGGGATCGCTGGGCCGATGACTCGGCGCGCCACGCGCCGGTTCCAGCGATCGAACGGGCTCGAGGCGGACGGGATCGTCGGTAGGCGAACGCGCGCCGCGTTCGGCCGGTTCGGCGGTCCTCTCTTCGGCTCGCGCCTGCTCCAGCGCGGGAAGGCCGGGTTCGACGTCTCGGTCCTTCAGTTTCTGCTCGCACGACGTGGGTTCTCACCGCCCTCGCTGGACGGAGATTTCGGCCCCGTGACCGAGCGGCTCGTGCGCCGCTTCCAGCGAAGCAGGGGCCTCTCGCCCGACGGCATCGTGGGGAGACAGACCAGCGCCGCCCTCACGCGTGGGACGCCGCGAGCCGCGCTAATCCCGCAGAGCAGCGAGCGGGCGCTCCGGGCCTCGCGCCCAGCGATCGAGGCGTCGCTCGCCAGCTGGGCCGCCCACTACGGCGTCAGCCTGGACCTCGTCCGGGCGCTCGCCTGGCAGGAGTCCGGCTTCCAGAACCACGTTCGTTCTCGTGCCGGCGCCGTCGGAGTGATGCAGGTCATTCCGGAGACACGCGCGTTCGTCGAGGAGGTCCTGCTCGGCCACGCCGTCCCCCGGACGATGGACGGCAACGTGCGGCTCGGCGTCGCGTATCTCCACCATCTGCTCCACCGGTTCGGAATGAACGTGCGGCTTGCTGTGGCCGCGTACTATGCGGGCCCGGCGGCCGTCCTGAGCGGGGGGCTTTCTCGCCCGGCACACCACTTCGTCGCGAACGTGCTCGCGCTGCGCGGCCGCGTCTGAAAAACCGGCGTCGCGCGCCGCTCGTAGAAGCGCATGTGAAGCTCCTCGCTCTCGGCGTCGTCGCGCTTGCGCTCCTCGCGGGCTGCGGCAGCGACAACGGCGGCTCAGCGGAGACGACCGTCGATCTCTCGGCGCAGAACGGCTCCAACGAATCCGGGACGGTGACGATGACCGCCGACGGCGACAAGACGGACGTCGTGATCTCACTCGACAATGCTCCGTCGGGCATTCCCCAACCAGCGCACATTCACAAGGGCAGCTGCAAGCAGCTCGATCCAAACCCGGCGTACGGCCTTCAGAACGTCGTCGACGGCAAGTCGACGAGCGAGGTCGACGAGCCGCTCGACGAGCTCCAGAGTGAGGACTACGCGATCAACGTCCACAAGTCGGGAGCCGACCTGAAGGCGTACGTCTCCTGCGGGGACATCGGCTCGGGTGGGGGTGAGATGGGAACCACCACGAACGACGGCGGCTACGGCAGCGGCTATTGAGTTTGGCACGGAAACCTGCTTTTCTCGTTCTGTCGCCGTTGGTTTGAACTCACATCGCATCGTGGCCGCTCTTGTGGTCGCGCTCGCTCTCCTGGCTGCCTCGGAGACCGCCAGCCCAGCCGGGCCTGCCGGCCCTGCGATCGTCGGCGGGACGCCTGCAAGCCCAGGTGAGTACCCGGCGCAAGGCTGGCTTCTCATCAACCTCGACGCGGATCCGGATTTCGAGGCCGAATGCGGCGGCTCGCTTGTCGGCAGCCGCTGGTTCCTGACAGCCGCCCACTGCGCCGTTGGCGCGACCGGTTTTGCGGTGCTCCTCGGCGACGTCGACGTCACCCCGCCGAACAACGACTTGTACGACGTCGTCGGCGTCGATGTAAACGCCGGCTACAACGGCCTGACCGGGCAGAACGACGTCGCGATGTTGAAGCTGGGCCGTCCGGCGCCGTACCAGCCGCTCCGCGTCATCGGGACGAACGAGTCGTCGAGCTGGGGCCCCGGGACCCTTGCGCGCATCATCGGCTGGGGGACGACATCAGAGGGCGGGAATCCTTCCGACCTCCTGTTGAAAGCCGACGTCCCGATCGTGGCCGATTCCACGTGCTCGACGGCCTACGCTCTGCACGCTCCGCCGATGGACCCGAACACGATGGTCTGCGCGGGGGACGGCGTCCACGACACGTGCCAGGGAGACAGCGGCGGTCCGCTCATGGTTCGCGATGCCGGCGGCAACTGGGCGCTCTCAGGGATCACCTCCTGGGGCGAGGGCTGCGCGAACCCGAGCTATCCCGGCGTCTACACGCGTATCGGAGCGCCGGATCTGAACGCGTGGGTCGTCGCGCGCTATCCACGGGCTTCGTTCACCGTCGGACCGGCCAGTGCCAGAGCGACGACAGTCTTCACCTCGACCTCGTTCCACCCGGAGCCGGACGGGTTCACTTCCTTCGACTGGGACCTGAACGGCGACGGGCTCTACCAGGAAAGGGGCGCAGCGACCGCCAACTGGGTCTTCACGACGGCCGGAGCACATGAAGTCGGCCTTCGGGCGAGTCGGCCGGGCGGCGATACCGCGGTGGTTCGCCGGGTAATCACGGTCAACGCGCCGCCGACGGCCGAGCTCGGTCGAGCGCCCACCGTTCGCGAGGGCGGACGCATCGTGCTAAGCGCCTCGGGCCGTGACGCGGAAGGTCAGCCGCTGACCTACGCGTGGGACCTGGACGGTAAGTCACCGTTCGACTACACGACGCCGGGCCCGAATCCCACGTACTCGGCGGTCGGTTTGGACGGCCCGGGGACCCGAGGTATCTCTCTTCAAGCCTGCGATCCGGTCGGCGCCTGTAGCCGCGACTTCGGGGTCATCCACATCGCGAACGTCCGCCCCCGGGTCAACGCCGGGCCGAATCGCAGGGTCAAGCGCCAGAAGAGGGTTCGCTTCCGCGTCCGCGCATCGGACCCCGGTCCCGACCGGCTCACCGCAACGTGGCGATTCGGCGACGGCACCCGCGCGGTTCGGGGCTTCGCCGTGAGACACGCCTTCCGTAGGGCGGGCCGCTACCAGGTCAAGGTCAGGGTCGTCGACGACGACAAGGGCGCGCGCACGGACACCCTGATCGTCAGGGTCAGGCGCTAGTCGGCTACCTCTGCCAGCGCGCGCAACTCTTTGAGCACCGGGCCGAGCGACTGCCCGCCGCGCAGCGTCGGCTCGAACAGGTCGCCGTGCCGTTCGACACGCCGGAGCGCCTCGCGCATCCCGAAGTCCCGCGGCCGCACCTTCTCGCCGAGCTCCTCCCAGCGGAGCGGCGTCGAGACCGGCGCGCCCGGCTTCGGTCGCACGGAGTAGACGGACGCGATCGTCTTGCCGTGGCCGTTCTGCCGATGGTCGACGAGCACGCCGCGCCGCTTGCGCTTCAGCCACTCCGTCGTCACGAGGCCGGAGTGCTCCTGCTCGAGCCCACGGGACACGCGCTCCGCGAATTCGTAGGCGTCCGCGAACGAGGAGCGACGCGTGATCGGAACGAGAACGTGAATTCCGTCGGCACCGCTCGTCTTCACGTACGAACGGAGCTCGAGCCGCTCCACCGCCTCCCGGACGAGGTGCGCGACGCGCACCGCTTGCGCGAACCCATTTCGCGACTCCGGCGGGTCGAGGTCGAAGACGACGTAGTCGGGACGCTCGGGTCGGTCGACCCGCGAGTACCACGCGTTCATGTCGATGCAGTTCATCTGCACCATCGAGACGAGCGCCGCGGGCTCGTTCACGATCACGAAGTCGACGAGGCGCGGCCCGCCCTCCCGCGGCAAGGTGGGGAAGCGACGGGTCGGGATCCACGAAGGGATGCCCTTCGGCGCCTGCTTCTGGAAATACGGCTGCTCCCGGATCCCGTGGCCATAGCGCTTGAGCGTGAACGGCCTGTCGCGCAGGTGAGGCACGATCGCGGGCGCGATCTCGACGTAGTAGCGGGCGAGGTCGCCCTTCGTGACGCCGTCCCCGGGAAAGAGGACGCGGTCCTGGCTCGTGAGGCGGACGCGTCGGCGGCCGACCAGCAGCTCCTCGGACCGGGGCGTCTCCCGCTTAGCCAACTCCCGCCAGCAGGAAGGCGCGGTTCTCTTTCAACATCTCGCGGGCGATCACGAGGCGCTGGATCTGGTTCGTGCCCTCGTAGAGCTGAGTGATCTTCGCGTCGCGCATCATCCGCTCGACCGGGTACTCCTGCATGTAGCCGTAACCGCCGAGGATCTGGACGGC
>DASSXA010000119.1:0-11712 GCA_035704315.1 Gaiellaceae bacterium | reverse complement strand
CCCGTGAACTCGTCGACGATCTTGACCTCGCCGTCCTGGATGACGTACTCCTGGTCGCGGTTGTAGAGCGACTGCGCCTTGAGCGCCTGGTTCAGGTGGTTGACGAGCTGGATGTTCTGCGGGTCGTAGAGGTTCTCGATCCCGAGCGCGCGCTCGACCTTGTCGATCGCCGACTGGCCCGGCGAGACCGTCTTGTGCTTCTCGTCGTAGAGATAGTCCGCGCCGGATGCCTCCGTTTCGTCGATGCCCTTGCCCGCAGTGTTCTTGCTCTGGAGTCCCTCGAGCGTCCGGACGACGCGCGCGAAGTCGTAGTACGTCTGGGCCGCCGTCTCCGGCTCGCCGGAAATGATCAGCGGCGTGCGCGCCTCGTCGATCAGGATGGAGTCGACCTCGTCCACGATCGCGTACGTGTGGCTGCGCTGGACGACTCCGTCGAGGGAGACGGCCATGTTGTCGCGCAGGTAGTCGAAACCAAACTCGGAGTTCGTGCCGTAGGTGACGTCGGCGTCGTAGGCCTCTTTCCGTTCCGAGAACGGCATCATGTTCTGGATGAAGCCGACGCGCATCCCGAGCGCGTCCCATACCGGCTTCGTCCATTCCGGGTCGCGCTTCGCGAGGTAGTCGTTGACGGTCACGAGGTGCACGTTCTCGCCGCTGAGCGCGTTGAGGTAGAGCGGCTGGACAGCGACGAACGTCTTCCCTTCACCGGTCTTCATCTCGGCGATGTCGCCCTCGTGAAGGACGATCCCGCCCATCAGCTGAACGTCGAAGAGCCGAACGCCCATCGACCGCTTGAACGCCTCGCGGACGGCGGCATAGGCCTCGAACAGGATCTCCTCGAGCGGCTCGCCGTTCTCGATCCGCTGCCGGAACTCGGCCGTCTTCGCGGCGAGCTCGGCGTCCGAGAGCTTCTCGAAGTCCGGCTCCAGCGTCCCGATGTACGCGGCTTGTTTCTTGAGTTGCTTGAGCCGCCGGCCTTCACCGACGCGGAGGACTTTCTCGAAGCTGCCTAGCTGCGTTGCCACCTGTCTAGGGTATCGGAGCCTCGCTGCGAGACCGTGAATCGCGACGGTCGTTCATAGAGCTTTTACGTCAACCGCCCAGAGGTCGCCGTCGAGCCGCTCGGCGTGCAGGACGAACTCCTTGTAGCGGTCACGGGCGAAGGCCTCCAGCGTCGGGACGTCTCCCCAGCCGGGGCGCTCGCCGACGAGCAGCGTGCGCTCGTCGCCTTGGACGACCAGGCTCACCGTATCCCCCTCGATCTCCTCCGGGACCTGCAGGACCTCGATTCGATTGCCCGCGACCGCCCAGACCTCCCCGTCGCGGCGTACGGCTCGAGCCCGGTAGGGCGTCTCGAGCTCTTGCCCGAGCGCCGCCGCCAGGGGCTCGAGAGCACCCTCCGGCACATCCTCGTCGACGAGCAGGGCTCCGTCGGGAAGCGCAACGAACGCGACCTGGTCGCCGGTGAGCGCAGGCGCGTCGGCGGTCGCTACCGCATCCCAGGTGCGCTGGCGGTGAATGCCGTGGATCCCGACCTCCCGAAAAGCGGCGAGAAACGGGATTCGCTCGTGCGGCTCAAGCGGCGCCTCCGGATCGAGCGGCGGGGATTCCGTCGCCTCGAGGTCGATGCCCCCTTCGCGAGCCAGCTGCTCGTGGGCCGGCTCATCATCCCGCCGCCAGAACGGCATTGCCAGCGCTAGATCTGCGGCTCGATGAGGCCGTACGCGCCGTCACGTCTGCGGTAGACGACGTTCACGTCCAGCGTCTCGGCGTTCTGGAAGACGAAGAAGTCGTGGCCGAGCAGCTCGAGCTGGAGCACGGCCTCCTCCGGGCTCATCGGCTTGACGGGGAAGCGCTTCGACTTGACGATCCGTAGCTCGGCCTCCATCGGGATGGCGTCGTCGGGGATCGTTGCCTCGACCGTCGAACCGCGGTGGTTCCGCCGCTTTTCCCGGTACCGCTTGACCTGGCGCTCCAGCTTGTCCACGAGCTGGTCGATCGAAGCCTTCATGTCGACATTCGCCTCGCGAGCGCGAAGGATGGGCCCCTTCGTCCAGATCGTGGCCTCCGCGACATGGTTCGCTGAGATCGAGGGGTTTCGCTCGACGGCAAGCTCGAGCTCGACGCGCGTCGGATCCGCGAGCTGGCGGTCGAGCTTGCCGAGCTTCTCCTGCGCGTACTGCCGGATCGAGTCGGTGACCTCGACGTTCTTACCCTTTACCTGGAGTCGCACCAGACCTCCCGAAGGTTGACGGCCGGTCAGCTTCGCTGCATTGATTCTATTGACCGTACCGCTCTTGCAAAGGTCACGACCTCGACACGCCGGGAGCCGGCTCGCCGGAGCGCTGAAGCGGCGGCCGACACGGTCGAGCCCGTGGTGTAGACGTCGTCGACCAGGGCGACGGTCCCGGGGACCCGTCCTTTCGCTGCGAACGAGCCGGCGACATTGCGTCGCCGCTCGGCCAGACTGAGCCCCCGCTGGCGCCTCGGCATCCGCGTCCGCCCGAGCGCATTGGTCAGAGGGAGGCTCCAGAGCTGACTCAGGGCCCTCGCGAGCTGCTCCGCCGGGTGGTAGCCGCGCTTCACGCTCCGGTCACCGTCTGGCGGGACGAAGGTGAGAGCCGCCACGGAAGGTCTCTCGACCGTATTCGCGATGACGTCTGCCGCCTCGTGCGCAAGAGCTCGCTGACCGCGTTCCTTCCAGGCTGAAACGAGCGGCCGAACGGGTCCCTCGTAGGCGACGGCGGCCCGCGCGGAGGCGAACGCGAGCCGCCGCCCCGTGCATTCGAGGCAGCGAGTGACCGGCCAGGCGGTGGGCGCGCCACAGCGCGCGCACCCGGGGGCACGAAGCCGCGGCAGCGCGGCGCGACATGGATCGCAAAGCGTGAGGCCGAGCCAACCGCAGACGACGCAGCGGCGGGGAAGCAGCAGATCGAGGAGCACATTCCATCGACCGTAGGCGCCAAACACGCACGCGTGGGTGACGAATCTGTGACGAAAGTGGAACTATCGCTCGAGCGAGTACGCGCTCCGAGCAGGAAGGCGGAGCCGGCCCCGCATGCGGTTGTCGGCGTCCAGGAGCTGCTCCGGATCGCCGATGTCGAACCACTCGCCCTCGATGCGGTAGCCGTATACGGGCGCCCTCGTGTGCAGCCAGACGACGAAGTTGCCCGGGGCGTCCGGTGGATTCCCCGCGTCGAGATACTCCGAGACGAGGGCCGCGTGCTCGGCCGGATACAGGTAGGCGGCAGTCGCCGCGAGATCACTCCTCGGACGAGCCGGCTTCTCCTCGATCGAGACGACGCGGTCGTTGTCGTCCAGCTCCACGACGCCGTACTGCTTGATCAGCTCCGGATCTGTGACGTGGTGGACGGCGATCGCGGCGCCCTCACTCTTACTCCGCCAGAACCGAACGAGATCCTCCAGCGGGTACTCGATGAGGTTGTCGCCTGCGAGCACGAGCAGGTCCTCCCCCTCGAGCCCGGCCTCCTCGATCGTGAAGCGGATGTCGCCGACGGCCCCCAGGCGATCCTCGTTACTGGTCGTCCCGTCGTTGCAGACGGAAACCGGCGTCGACCCGGACCGCTGGGAGGCCCAGCTCGCGAAGTCCCCGGCAAACCGCGCGTTCGTGACGACGTGGACCGCGTCAACCTCGGCTACGGGCTCGACGCGATCCAGCAGGTAGTCGAGCATCGGCCGCCCGGCCAGGGGCAGGAGCGGCTTGGGAATCGTGTCGGTCAGCGGGCGGAGCCGGGTCGCGTAGCCGGCTGCGAGAACGATCGCCTTCAGGGTCTACGTGCCTTCGTTCCAGGACGCCAGGTACTTGGCCTGGTCCTCCGTGAGCCGGTCGATCGAAATGCCCATCGTCTCGAGCTTGAGCCGCGCGATCTCGTTGTCGATCTCCTCCGGGACGGGGTAGACCTTGCGCTCGAGCTCGGCGGCGTGCTCGACCGCATACTCGGCCGACAGGGCCTGGTTTGCGAAGGACATGTCCATGACGATCGCCGGATGCCCCTCCGCTGCGGCCAGGTTGATCAGCCGCCCGTCCCCGAGCAGGTAGAGCCGCTTGCCGCCGTCCAGGATGAACTCCTCGACGAACTCCCGCGACTCGCGGACCTCCGTGGCCAGCTGCCGAAGCGCCGGGATCTCGATCTCGACGTTGAAGTGACCCGTGTTCGCGAGGATGGCGCCGTCCTTCATGCGCACCATGTGCTCACGCGTGATCACGGACTTGTCCCCGGTCGCCGTGCAGAAGATGTCGCCGACGTCGGCCGCCTCCGCCATCGACATGACCTCGAACCCGTCCATAGCGGCCTCGAGCGCCCGGACCGGATCGACCTCCGTGACGATCACGTGCGAGCCCATGCCCTTCGCCCGCATCGCCACGCCCCTACCGACCCAGCCATAGCCCGCGACCACGAACCGCTTACCGGCGAGGAGGATGTTGGTCGCCCGGATGATGCCGTCGATCGTCGACTGTCCGGTGCCGTAGCGGTTGTCGAACAGGTGCTTGGTCTTCGCCTCGTTGACCGCGATGATCGGGAACCCGAGAGCGCCGTCCGCTTCGAGCGCCTTGAGCCGGATGACGCCGGTGGTCGTCTCCTCAGTCCCCGCGATGATGTCGCCGAGCTGCTCACGGCGATGTGAGTGGAGGACGCCGATCACGTCGGCGCCGTCGTCCATCGTCAGCTGGGGCTTGTGATCGACGGCGGCCTCGATGTGCTGGTAGTAGGTGTCGTTGTCCTCGCCCTTGATCGCGAAAACGGACACGTCGAACTCCTCGACGAGCGCCGCAGCAACGTCGTCCTGCGTCGAGAGCGGATTGGAGGCGCACAGAACCACATCGGCTCCGCCGGCCTTGAGCGTTCGCGCCAGATTCGCCGTCTCGGTCGTTACGTGAAGGCAGGCTGAGATGCGATAGCCGGAGAGCGGCTGCTCGCTCTCGAAGCGCTCTCGAATTGCGGCCAGCACCGGCATCTGCCGGTCGGCCCAGGCAATGCGGCGAAGGCCCTCGGGGGCCAGCGAAAGATCCTTGACGTCGTAGCGCTTGGTCGTTGCCATCTGCTCTTCCTCTCGAAGTCGGGGAGTTTAGGTCGGTCCCTATGCCGCCAGGAGCCGCTCATGCTTTCGCTGCTCCCAGTCGACCCAATCCTCTGCACCGACATCCGCCCTCGCCAGCCAGCTTTCGACCGCGGCGTGGAGCGCCGGCTCGCGGCGGAGTCGCGCCGCGAATGCGATGTCGGTGAGCTCGACCCCGAACTGGCCACGTAGGCGGCGGAGTGAGCGAAGCTGGTTCAGCTCACGCAGTCCGTAAAGACGGTAGCCCGACGGGGATCGCTTGGGAACAACGAGACGAGCCCGTTCGAGGTAACGAAGCATGCGAGCCGACCATCCGGTCGATTCCGCCGCCGCTCCGACAGTCAGGCCGTCCATGCGGAGAACCTTAACACAGAAGTGTCAAGGTTTGTCAGGCGCGTCGGCTCGGCCGTACTGATCCTCGAGCCGCACGACGTCGTCGAGGTGCGGCGTCGAAACCTCGAGCATGACGGTGTCCTCGAGCGCCCGGATCCGGTGGACAGTTCCGGGTCGAATTCGGAAGGCCGCGCCTGGCACCACCACCTCCGAGGTGGTCACCTTCTCCCCTGGTCCGCCGAACTCAACCTCCGCCCGGCCTTCCAGGAGGTACCAGGACTCGTCCTTCTGCCGATGAAACTGGAGCGAGAGCTTCTGGCCGGCCTTGACCGCCAGGAGCTTGCCGGCATAGTCATCCGAGAGCGCCCAGATCACTTCGTGGCCCCATGGTTTTTCCACCCGCTGCGGCTCGAAGGCGAAGCGGTCGAGACTCTTCACGTTCGGCGACGAAAGCGGACCGTTCGACATGCGCTCATCATCCCATTACGAGGTCAAGAGCCGGTCGCGATCGGACTTCACGAGCTCCTGAGCGATCCGCAGATCCTTCGGCGTGTTCACAGTCAGCCAGAGGCCTTCGTGGCGGAAAGCGCGCAGGCGACCCTGCTGCGCCAGCTCGGGGAAGGTCGTCGCCTCGTGGTCGCCGCGCTGGGGCAGCCGGTCGATTGCCTCCTCCTCGAGTACGTAGAGACCGGTGTTGACCCAGAACGGCAGCCTCGGCGCCTCGCGGAAGCCGCGGACGACATCGTCGCCGTCGACCTCGACGACGCCGAGATGGCTCTGCAGCGGGGCCACCGTGATCGTGGCGGCTCCGCCCTTCGTCTCGTGTGCCTCGTGCAGGTTTCTCAGGTCGAGGTCGAAGAGCTCGTCGCCGTTCATGGCATACACCGGCCCGCGGCTCTCTCGAGCCTGAGCGGCGAGTCGTAGGCCGCCTCCGCGGCCCAGCGGTTCCGGCTCGCCGACGGTCACGACGTCGACGCCGAGCTCCTCCAGCTCCCGTTCGAACAGCTCCTCCTGCCCCGCGGCGATGCTGAAGATCACGCGCTCTACACCCGCCCGCTTCACGAGAGCGACCTGATAGGCCGCGAGCGGCCGTCCCTCGATGTGGACGAGCGCCTTCGGCCGACCCTCGGCAGCCTCGCCGAGCCGCTCGGCCTTCCCGCCGGCGAGGATGATCGCCTCGGTGGGCGCCATCTAGGCGGGCTCGCGTTCGGGGTCGGCCGTCTCAGGCAGGCCCGAGAAGGACGAGCTCGCCCGCCCGATGCCCTCGTAGGTGAAGCCGAGCTGCTGGACAGCCCGAGGATCGAGCAGATTGCGTCCGTCGACGATCAGCGGTGTCCTCATCGCCTCTCGGATCTCCGGAGAAGCGAGGTCGCGCAGCTCCTCCCACTCGGTGACGACCACGGCAGCGTCGGAATCCCGAACTGCGTCGAGCACAGTGTCGCGGACGTCGACGCCCTTCATCAGCTCCCCGGGATGGGCAACTGGATCCCAGCCGCGCACCTCGGCGCCTTCGGCGAGCAGACGCGAGGCGAGCACGATGCTGGGGGCCTCGCGCATGTCGTCGGTGTTCGGCTTGAAGGAGAGCCCGAGCAGCGCAACGCGCTTCCCACGCAGCTTGCCCAGGTGCTTCTGGAGCTTGGCGATCACCCGGCGCTTCTGGAGCTCGTTGACCTCGATCACGGCCGACAGCAGCTGGAAGTGGTACCCGGAGTTGGAGGCGAGCTGCTTCAGGGCGGACGCATCCTTCGGGAAACAGGAGCCGCCGTAACCGATGCCCGCGCGCAGGAAGTGCGGCCCGAGCCGAGGGTCGAGGCCGATGCCGCGGGCGACCTCCTCCACGTCGGCGCCGACCAGCTCGCACACGTTCGCGATCTCGTTGATGAAGCTGATTCGCGTCATCAGGAACGCGTTCGCGGCCAACTTGATCATCTCGGCCGAAGCGACGTCCGAGCGGACGACGGCCGCGTCGAGGTTCTCGTGGAGCGCCTCGACACCGTCCCCGTCCTCCGGCTCGAAGGCGCCGACGACGATCCGGTCGGCGTTCATGAAGTCGCGAACGGCCGTGCCTTCCGACAGGAACTCGGGGTTGGAGACATAGCCGACGTGCTCGAGACCACGTGCGTCCAGAGCGGCACGGACCTTCTCTCCGGTCCCAACAGGCACAGTGCTCTTCATCACCAGCACCGGACGGCCCGTGAGCTTGGGCAGATCGTCCAGAACGCTCCAGACCGCGGACAGGTCGGCGTCGCCGGCGTAGGTGGAGGGCGTCCCGACGCACACGTAGAGGAAGTCGGCCCCGTCCGCCGCCTCGGCCGGATCGGTCGTGAAGCGCAGCCGCTCTCGATTCGCACGAATGAGCTCGGGGAGCCCCGGCTCGTGGATCGGGGTCTCGCCTGCCTGAAGGGCCTCGATCTTCTCGGCCAGGACATCGCGGACGACGACGTCGTGTCCCAGCTCGGCGAAACAAGCGCCGGTGACAAGACCGACCCAGCCGGCGCCGAAGATGCCGACCTTGCTCACTGCCTCTTCTTCTTCGCCTTCTTCTTCTGGCCGTCGAGCGGCCGCAGGCCGCGCGCGATCGCCAGCATCGTCTCGTTCGACAGCGAGTCGCGCAACGTGTTCACGACCCAGTAGGTCGCGTCGTCGGTGTTGAGCACGACCATGTGCAGGTCCGAGCCGTCGAAGTAGAGGTCGTACTCCTTCCCGCCGATTCGTCGCGTGACGTTCTTGCTGTCGAGGATCGGCGCGTCGTCCCACGTCGTCTCCTCGACCCCCCAGTACTCGTTCGCGCCGGTTCGGAATGTCAGCCGCACGGCGTGGTCGTCCTTGGTGATCGGGTAGACGCGGACCGGCTTCTCGCTGTCGATCGAGGAGCTGCGCTCGATCAGGCTGGGAACCATCAGCGGGAAGCCCGCGCGGCGCTTGACCAGGCGTAGGTAGCTAAGGCTCGCACCAGGGTTGCGCGTGACGTTCGGCGGCCTGCGCCTGGGCGTCCGATCGACCGGCGCCGGCGCGAGGTTGCCGTGGAAGGTCTGCCCCACGACGACGACCACCATCGCGGTGTTTGCAAACGGGGCGATCGTGGGCGGCATCGCACCCTTGACATCGGCCGAGCCGAAGAGGTTGCGAACGGCCCGGGCCGCCGCCTGCGAGCCGCGCTTCGCCGGGTCGAAGTAGACGGTTGTCCGGAACGGCCAGAGGTTGCGGGGCGCGTTCGCGAGGACGCCCTCCGGCGGAGGCAGAGTCTTGTAGCCGCGGCGGCTCAGAAGGTACGTCGCATTCGCAGCCGAGCCGGTGATCCCGTTCCCGTTCAGGACGACGATCGAGGTTCGACCCGGCGGCGGGGCCTTGCTGCCCTTGATCCGCGGTCGCTGTCCGAGGGCCGCCGCGGTCGCCTTCTCGCCGGCGTCGACGTCGGGCGTCTGAAACTCCTCGACGGCGGCCTGGATGTTCGAGGGATCCGTGGTCAGCTGGTTGTAGCCGACGAGGCCCTGGATGCGGGACTGGAAGATCCGGCCGGCCGGGAGCCCCTCGGCGAAGAACGCCCAGCCGCGCACAGTGTCGGGCGTCAGCGACTTGCCGCCGCCGCGTCCGACCTGGACGTTCTGGCGAACGACCTTCATCAAACGGGGCAGTGTCCTGAGGTTGAAGGAGTCGGACAGCCGTTCCTTCAGCGCTCGCATGAAGAGCCGCTGGCGCTCGATGCGGTAGAGGTCGGAGTCGGTGTGGCGGAAGCGCACGTAGGAGAGCGCCTCCCGACCGGTCAGACGCTGGTAACCCGGCTTCAGGTCGATCGGGGGAAACGTGGGGCCCCCGCCTGAGTTGTCGTTGAAGTAACGACGGTCGATGTCTAGCCAGACGCCGTCGAGCTTGTCGACGAGTTGGATGAAACCGCGGAAATCGACCGTGACGAGATAGTGGATCGGGAGGCCGGTCAAATGCTTGACCGTCTGGACCGTGCCCTCCGGGCCGCAGGTACCGAAGGCCGAGTTAATCGGTCCGCGGAAGGGCGCTCGTCCGGGACAGTAGACGTCGACGAGGAGGTCACGAGGCATCGAGAGCATCGAGAGCGTCCCCTGCTCCGGGTCGGCGCGCAGGAGCATCACGGTGTCGGAGCGCGTCCCACCCCGTTCGTCACCCTTGGCGAAGCGACGCAAGTCCGTGCCGATGACGAGGGCAATCGCCGGTCGCCCGGGCAGCTGCAGGTCGAGCTTCTTCGCAGCCTTCACGAGCTGGGGATTGCGCTTCGAGCTCTGGTCGATGTCGACCACCGTCTGTTCGAAGTCGAGGTAGTGGCCGCCGGCGATCCCGAACAGCAGGGCTGTCGCTGCGGCAACGAGGAGGAAGAGGATCCGCCCGATTGTTGCGAGGAAGCCGCGGCGCTTTCCGGGCTGTTCGTAGCGTGTGATCGGCGTCAGCGAGGTCGGCGGTCGACGGCCTCGGCCGTTCCCGTCGACTTCGACGGCGCGCCCGACTCCTCGTTTCAGCGTCGTCCTCATAGGGAAAATGCGCGAAACGCCCTCGCGGGCGCCACGCGGGGAGGATAGCTCAGGCGACTGCCGGAGCTGTCAGAGGTTCGTAAGCAAGATTCGGGCGTAGCCAACGCTCGGCCTCGGCCACGGTCATTCCCTTCCTCGCGGCGTAGTCCTCCACCTGGTCGCGCGCGACCCGGCCGACCGAGAAGTAGCGCGATTGTGGATGCGCCAGGTAGATCCCGCTGACGCTCGCCCCCGGATAGGTTGCGAACGTCTCCGTCAGCTCGAGCCCGACCGAGTCCGCACCCAGGAGCTCGAACAGCTTCTCCTTCTCGCTGTGGTCGGGGCAGGCCGGATAGCCGTAGGCCGGCCGGATCCCGCGGAAGCGCTCGGCGATCAGCTCCTCGCTCGAGAGCTTCGGGCCTCGCTCGTACCACTCCCGACGCGCCCGCTCGTGGAGGAACTCGGCGAAGGCCTCGGCGAAACGGTCGGCAAGCGCCTTGACCATGATCGCCCGATAGTCGTCGTGCTCGGCTTCGTAGCGCGCGGCCAGTTCGTCGGCGCTCTGGATCCCGACCGCAAAGCCGCCGATGTGGTCCCCGGCAGGCGCGACGTAGTCGGCCAGGCTGCGGTTCGGCCGTGAGTCGCCGTAGGCCGACTGTTGCCGCAGCATGGGGAGCCGCGTGCCGATCTGGAGGACGATGTCGTCACCCTCGGCCCGTGCCGGCCAGAACCCATAGATTCCTCGCGCGTGTAACAGCTCATCGCGAGTGATCTCGCCGAGGAGCTCCTGGGCGTCGTCGTAGAGCTCGCGCGCGGCCGGCTGCTCGAGGATCGCCGGGAAGCGACCCTTGAGCTCCCAGGCGTGGAAGAAGAACTGCCAGTCGATGTACGGAACGAGCTCCTCGAGTGACGGCTCGACCACTCGCGTTCCGGTGAACTCGGGAACCGGAAGCTCGTCGAAGTCGACCCGCTCGCGGTTCGCGCGGGCCTTCTCGATCGGCAAGAGCGGCTTTCGCTCCTTCTCGGCATGCTGTGCCCGCAGCCGCTCCTGGAGCTCCGCGTTTTCTTGCTCCAGCCTGGCTCGGCGCGCCGCATCGAGCAGGTCGGAGACGACGCCCACGACGCGTGAGGCGTCGAGCACGTGGAGTGTCGGGGAGCCGTAGGTCGGCGCGATCTTCACAGCAGTGTGCTGCTTCGACGTCGTCGCTCCGCCGATCAGGAGCGGCAGTTCGAGCCCGCGCCGCTGCATCTCCTGCGCAACGTTGACCATCTCGTCGAGCGAGGGCGTGATCAGGCCCGAGAGGCCGACGACGTCGCAGCCTTCCGCGACGGCGGTGTCGAGGATCCGATCGCCTGCCACCATCACACCGAGATCGATCACCTCGTAGTTGTTGCAGCCGAGGACAACGCCGACGATGTTCTTGCCGATGTCGTGGACATCGCCCTTGACGGTCGCGAGCACGACCTTGCCCTGGGCCTTGCGGGGAGCGCCCGCCGCGGCTTCCTCCATGTAGGGCTCGAGGTACGCGACCGCGCGCTTCATCGCGCGTGCACTCTTGACCACCTGCGGCAGGAACATCTTCCCCGAGCCGAAGAGGTCGCCGACGACCTGCATGCCCTGCATCAGCGGGCCCTCGATCACGTCGAGCGGCCGGTCAAACGCCTGCCGCGCCTCTTCGGTGTCGGCCTCGATGTGGTCGACGATCCCGTGGACGAGCGCGTGCTCGATCCGCTTCTCGACCGGCGCATCGCGCCAGCCCACGTCGAGCTCGCGGCGCGTCCCTTCGCCCCGGTAACTGTCCGCAAGCGTCACGAGCCGTTC
>DASSXA010000365.1:0-2549 GCA_035704315.1 Gaiellaceae bacterium | reverse complement strand
CGAGGGCTTCCACCCGCTGGCGTACTCCTCGATCCGTTACGGCTGCGCGGCCCTGATCTTCGTGCTGATCACGCTCGCGTGGGAGGGATCCCTTTCGATCGGCCGCGGCGTGCTCTGGCTCGTCGTCTTCTGCGCGATCGTCCTCTTCTTGAACCAGCTCAGCTTCGTGTACGCCCTGAAGTTCACGACTGCCACCACGGTCGCGCTCTTGTTCGGGACGCTGCCGATCTTCACGGCGATCTTCGCGCGCGGAAGCGGTGTCGAGCACCTGAGCCGTCGCTTCTGGCTCGCCGCCGTCGTCTCCTTCGCGGGTGTTGCGCTCGTGGCGCTCGGCTCCGGCGGGAACCTGTCCGCCGATCTGAAGGGCGACGGGCTCGCGGTGCTGGGCTCGATTACCTGGGCCGCGTACTCCGTCGCGATCTCGCCTCTGATGCGGCGCTACTCGCCGTTCCGGCTCAGCGCGGTGCTGCTGCTCGCAGCAGCGGTCCCCCTGCTGGCCGTCGGCTCGCACCAGATCGGCGACCAGAGCTTCGACTTCGGCGCACTGGTGTGGATCGGCTTCGCGTTCGCCGTCATCGGGCCGCTCGTCCTGACGAACCTGCTGTGGTTCACGGCGATCGATCGCGTCGGGCCGTCCCGCGCATCGCTCTTCGCCAACCTCCAGCCGTTCCTCGCGGCGGTGGTCGCCCTCGTGCTGCTCGACGAGAGCATCACTGTCGTCCAGATCGTCGGCGGCCTTGCGATCGCCGGCGGCATCATCCTCGCCACGCGGCGCGCGGCCCCGCCCGAGCCGCCGGCGGACTAAGCTTGTTCGTCGATGGGGCAGAACGCCGACTTCATGCCGATCGACGGCTGGGACCACCTCGAGCTCTACGTCGGCAACGCGAAGCAGGCGGCGTTCTTCTACGAGCACGCCTTCGGTTTCAGCCGGACCGCGTACGCGGGCCCGGAGACCGGCGTGCGCGACCGCGCGTCGTACGTGGTCGAGCAGTCCGACATCCGGCTGGTCCTGACGAGCGGGCTCCGTCCGGACAGCGAGATCACCCGCTTCGCGTGCGCCCACGGCGACGGTGTCAAGGACACGGCGCTCACCGTCCCCGACGCGACGGAGGCTTACCGTCAGGCGGTTCAGCGCGGGGCGCGCGGAGTTGTCGAGCCGCACTGGGTCGAGGACGACTTCGGCCGCGTGGAGCGCGCGACGATCGCAACGTACGGCGAGAACGTGCACACGTTCGTGAACCGCGGGGAGTACACCGGCCCGTTCCTTCCCGGCTACCAGGCGATCGTCACGACGAACGGTCAGCCGGCCACGGGCGTCGGGCTGAAGGCGATCGACCACGTCGTCGGCAACGTCGAGCTCGGCCGCATGAACTACTGGGTCGAGTTCTACGAGCGCACGATGGGCTTCACGAACATCATCCACTTCGGCGACGAGCAGATCCACACGGAGTACTCGGCGCTGATGTCGAAGGTGATGGCCGACGGCGAGGGGAAGATCAAGTTCCCGATCAACGAGCCGGCCGAAGGGAAGCGGAAGAGCCAGATCGATGAGTACCTCGAGTTCTTCGGCGGCCCCGGCGTCCAGCACGTGGCGCTGCAGTCGGAGGACATCGTCGGGACGGTCGAGGCGCTGCAGGAGCAGGGGATCGTCTTCCTCTCGACGCCGGAGGCGTACTACCAGGACGCCGTCGAGCGGGTCGGCGAGATCGGCGAGGACTGGGATGACCTGCGCCGGCTTCGCATCCTCGTCGACCGCGACGAGGACGGTTACCTCCTGCAGATCTTCACGAAGACCGTCCAGGATCGGCCGACGGTCTTCTTCGAGGTGATCGAGCGCCACGGCGCGCGCGGCTTCGGCGAAGGAAACTTCAAGGCGCTCTTCGAGGCAATCGAGCGCGAGCAGGCCCTCCGCGGCAACCTCTAGCCGGCAGGAACTTCCAGCCGCGAGTAAGACTTCGGCCGTGGACGGAGGCGCTCTCCTGGCATCGGCTCGGCGGCAGGCCGCGGCGCTCGAGGAGGTGGGCCACCGGCCCTGGCCCGTGCCGGAACGGCCGTGGGTGATGGCGCAGACGTGGGATGACCTGCTGTTCGTGCATCACCGCGCGCCTGTCGAGGAGCTGCGGAAGCTCGTGCCGGACGGCCTCCAAGTCCAGGAACACTCCGGCAGCGGCTGGCTCGGCGTCACGCCGTTCGCCGTGAGCGCGCTCCGCGCGCGCGGGCTGCTTCCGCTGCCGTACGTCTCGGACTTCCTCGAGCTGAACGTCCGCACGTACGTGACGCGCGACGACAAGCCGGGGATCTGGTTCTTCTCGCTCGACGCGTCGAGCCGGCTCGCGGTCGAGGCGGCGCGGCGCCTCTACCACCTGCCGTACTTCCACGCGAACATTTCGTTTTCGCGCGACGACGGCCGCATCACGTACGACTGCAGCCGGCATGAGGGCAGGGCCTTCAGCGGCAGCTACGGCCCGGCCGGTGCCCCCTTCGAGGCAGAGCCCGGCTCGCTCGAGCACTTCCTCGCGGAGCGTTACTGCCTCTACGCCGAGCACCAG
>DASSXA010000326.1:0-2908 GCA_035704315.1 Gaiellaceae bacterium | reverse complement strand
GGGTCGCCGCCCGCGAGACGGGCGGAGGCGACGATGCGCTCTTGCACCTCCCCGCGCTGGACGAGGCTCGGGTCCCGGCGGCCGCCGTGGTCGTAGAGCGGCCGGGAGAACTCGAGCGCGATTGTCCCCTCGTCCAGTCCGCGGAGGGCAGCGAGCTCGTCCTCGAAGGAGCGGAGGTCGTCGACCGGCGAGGGCGCGAAGACGTCCGGTACATGGCGGCGGTAGACGAATGCGAACGCTGCGATTTCGCGTTTGAGCTGCGCCGGGAGGGAGCGCATCTGCCGAATCCACGGATGCTGGAGCGGATGATGCTTCGGCTCCACGAGGACATGGAGGCTGAGGACGGCCTCGAGCAGGGGCGAGTACGCGTGGGCGACGTGCTCCATTGCATGAGCCGGAAGGCGGAAACGAATGGCCACGGATTCTCTTTCTGGCTAAAGAGTTGACCAGATGATCTCGCGCTGGCCATCCTGCGACAAGGCATGCGTTGGATTCCTGCGATCGTCGTCGCACCACTCATCGCCGTCGCGCTCTTCGTCGGCCGAGCAGGGGCCGACGGCGAGCTTCTGATCGCCACGGTGGGGACGAACGACGGCTTCGACATCGCTCTCCGCTACCCGGACGGGCGAATGGTCGATGAGCTCCTCCCGGGGACCTACATAGTCCGCGTTCGCGACCTCTCCCGCCTGCACAACTTCCATCTGGCGAGCAACAGCGACCCGACGGTCGACTTCCGGACCGATTTGGAGTTCGTCGGCGAGCAAGACTTCACGGTCACGTTCAAGAACGGCATCCGGTACGCGTATGCGTGCGAGCCACACTGGCAGACGATGAACGGGGAGTTCTTCGTTCGGACGGCGACGCCGCCGGCTCCGCCTCCCCCACCTCCGCCTGCCGTGAGAACGATGCATGCCTCGGTGTCGCCGACGGGCGTGGCGACGCTCACTCCGAGGTCGGTGAGGAACGGCAGGTTCCGGATCGGCGTGCGTGACCGCTCTGCCCGCCACGGCTTCCGGCTGGCGGGCCGCGGCGTGAACCGCGCGACCGGAGTGAGCTTCAAGGGCTCTGCGACCTGGCGAGTTCGGCTGGCGAAGGGCGTCTACCGCTTCGGCACCGACGCGAAGCGCCTGTCCGGCCGACTACGGGTGCGCTAGCCCGAACCGGGGTCAGACCCCGATACAGGCCTGTAACTCTTCGTCCACATTCCGGACCTGTCCGCGACGATGGCTTCGGGCTTCTGTGGACTGGCCGTGACACTTTCTTGGCACTTCTTTGCGCCACTCGTGACGGGGTCTGACCCCACGCGCAGTGTCACGCCCGTCCGGCCTTGTGGAGCTGCGCGTAGATCGAGCGTGCTGTCTTCGCCGGCATCCCCGGCACGCCCTCGAGCTCCTCCTGCGTCGCTTCGAGGAAGCGCTCGGCGGAGCCGAAGTGCTGGATCAACGCCCGGCGCCGTGCCGGGCCCACTCCCGGCAGCGTGTCGAAGATCGATTCCTTCGCCTTCGCATCGCGCCGCTGCCGATGGAAGCCGAGGGCGAAGCGATGTGCCTCATCCCGAACACGTTGGAGAAGCTGCAAACCGAGGGAGTGGCGTTCGAGCCGAATCGGGTCGGGCCGATCCGGAACGAAAACCTCCTCCTCCCGCTTGGCCAGCGAGATCACCGCGACCCGCGGTAGGTCGTAGGCATGCATCGCCTGAATCGCCGCCGAGAGCTGTCCCTTGCCGCCGTCGATGACGACGAGGTTCGGCGGCGTCGCGAAGCCTTCGTCGTACTCCTCGTGCGTCACCGTCGGCAGGTGCGCGAACCGCCGCGACACCGCCTCCGCCAGAGCCGCGTAGTCGTCTTGCCCATCCAGGCGCCGCATTCCGAACTTTCGGTAGTGCGCCTTCTTCGGCACGCCGTCCTGGAAGACAACCATCGCCGCAACGGGCGATTCCTCCTGGATGTTGGAGACGTCGAAGCACTCGATGCGCAGCGGAAGGCTCTCGAGGTTCAGCACTTCGCGGAGCTCCTCGAGCGCCTCTATCCGCCGCAGCTTCGACTGCTCCGCCTTCGCGACGTCCGCCTCGAGGGCGAGCCGCGCGTTCTGCTCGGCGAGCTCCTGGAGGCGCCGCTTCTCACCGCGCTCCGCCGCGCGCACCTCGACCCGCGACCCACGCCGCTCTGAGAGGAACTCGGCGAGAGCACTCGTGTCCCCGGCGTCGCGCGGGACGATGATCTGCGGTGGGATGCTCGGCGCCGATCCGTAGTACTCGAGGGCGAACGCCTCGAGCACCGTCGCAATGTCCTGACCCTGGACGTTCTCGAGATGGAATCCGTAGCGGTCGACCATCTTGCCGTCGCGCAACGGGAAGATCTGCACCGCGGCACGGTTCCCCTCGATCGCGATCCCGATCACATCGACGGTGCCCACCGCTCGCTTGTCGGCGGCCTGCCGCTCAGCCAGATGCCGCACGGAGAACAAACGATTCCGGTACCGCGCGGCCTCTTCGAAGTTCTCCTGCGCGGCCGCCTCCTGCATCCGCCGCTCGAGGTCGGCGATGATCGGCGCCGTCTCGCCGGAGAGGAACTCGATCACGCCGTCGATCACCCTCCCGTAGTCCTCCCTCGAGATGTAGTCGACGCAGGGCGCGTAGCAGCGGTCGATGTGGAAGTCGAGACATGGGATCCCCGAGTGGCGGCCCGGCTTCGGCCCCTCGCAGGGACGGAACCGGAACACACGGTTGAGGACGTCGAGCGTCTCGCGCACCTTCTTTGCGTTCGCATAGGGCCCGAAGTACACGACCCCGCGCCGGTGACGCTCGCGCGTGAACATGACCCGCGGGTACTCGTCCTCGACCGTCACCGCGATGTACGGGAACGACTTGTCGTCGCGGAGCCGGACGTTGTACGGCGGGCGGTGCCGC
>DASSXA010000275.1:0-4571 GCA_035704315.1 Gaiellaceae bacterium | reverse complement strand
CCCGACCGGGGACGTCCCTTCGAAGCCGTCGAGCTTGAGGTTCTGCCAGGGGAACTCGCCCTGCCACGTGTTGGCCATCGCCTTGCCCGCCGGGAAGTGCTCGTCGCCCCAGGAGAAGACGGCGCCGTCCAGCCCGCCTCGTGCGGCGAGCTCCCATTCGGCCTCGGTGGGTAGCTCCTTGCCGGCCCAGACGGCGTAGGACTCTGCGTCTTCGTAGGCGATCTGGACGACGGGATGGTGGTCGCGCCCGTTGATCGTCGTCCCCGGCCCGCCCGGCTTCTTCCAGTACGCGCCCGGGACGTACTCCCACCAGTTGCGGTAGTCGTCGAGGTTCACGGGGCCGCGTGTCGGACGGAACACGAGCGAGCCCGGCACGAGTAGGTCCAGATCGGCGTCGGGGTAGTCGGCCGGGTCGAGGGGCCGCTCCGCGACGGTCACGTAGCCGGTGTCGCGAACGAACCGGCGGAAGTCGGCGGCCGTGACCGGGTATGGATCGATCAAGAAATCGCCCACCTCGACCTCGCGGACCGGACGTTCCTCCGGATAGAAGTCCTCGGAGCCCATCCGGAACGATCCACCCTCCACGTGAATCATCTCAGCGATCTGGGTGGCCACGCCGAGACCCTACGGGTACCACCAGCGCGTGTTCATCGTCCCGTGAGGGTGATCAGTCCGGCGGCGCGATCGGAGATCATGGACCGATGGCAGCGGGGCAGTGGTCCTGGCGGCGCTTTCTCCTCTTGGCGGTCAGCGTCGTCTTCGTCGCCGCGACGTTCTTCTACTTCCTCCCGAAGATCGCCGACTACCGCGACGTGTGGGGCGTCCTCGACGATCTGACGTGGCCCTGGGTGCTCGCGCTCCTCGGCGCCACGGTCCTCAACGTCCTGACCTTCGCGCCTCCGTGGATGGTCGTCCTCCCCGGTCTGAGATTCCGCTCTGCGCTCGTCCTGACGCAGGTCTCGACGGCACTCTCGATCGTCGCCCCCGCCGGCGCGGCGGTGGGGATCGCGGGGTCGTACGGGATCCTGCGGACCTGGGGGTTCCCTCCGCGCCAGATCGGACGCGCCGTCACGCTGGTCAGCCTCTGGAACCAGTTCGCGAATCTCTCCCTCCCGATCATCGCGGTCTTCCTGCTGACTGCCACCGGCGGGGACTCCGCTCTGCTCGCCACGGCGGCATTCATCGGAGTCGGAGTGCTCGGCGTGGCCGTGGCCGCCCTGGCCCTCGTTCTGGCCAGCGACAGCACGGCGACGGTCATCGGCGACGAGACCGCCCGGCTCGTGAACTGGGTGCGCGGCAAGTTCCGGCGGGTGCCCGTCCTATGGGGTGGCGAGAGCTTCGAGCGCTTCCGGCGAGACACGGTCGAGCTGCTGCGCCGCCGCTGGCATCTCCTCACGCTCTCGTCCTATGCGGGGACGCTGACGGTCTTCCTCGTCCTGCTTCTGTCGCTTCGGGCTTGCGGCGTGCCGGGGTCCGAGGTCTCGCTGGTCGAGGCGTTTGCCGCGTGGTCGCTGGCACGGCTGCTCGGCTCGATCCCGATCACGCCGGGCGGAATCGGCGTCGTCGAGCTCAGCCTCACGGGCGCACTGCTCGGCTTCGGCGGCTCCAACGCCGGCGTCGTCGCCGCCGTCTTGCTCTACCGCTTCCTGACGATCATGCCTACGGTCGCCCTGGGGCTCGTCGCTTCGACGATGCTTCGGCGGCGATGGGTTGCCGCCATGTGAGCCGACCCGCGATGGATAATCATCCCGATCGCATGATGCTCCGGCGATTCAGACGGGGCGAGACTCCGTCTTCCCGACCCAGGAGGAACAGTGTCCGTTCTCGCTGCTGACTACCCCTTCCTCGATGTCCTCTGGACGATCCTCGTGATCTTCGCGTGGGTGATCTGGTTCTGGTTGCTGATCGTCGTGTTCAGCGACTTGTTCCGACGACGCGACATCGGCGGCGGCAAGAAGGTCGTCTGGCTGATCTTCGTCATCTTCCTGCCCTTCATCGGCGTCTTCGCCTATCTGATCGCGAACAGCGACGGGATGGCCCAAAGGAGCGCCGAGAGAGCTCAGGGGGAGAAGGCCGCGTTCGACGACTACGTCAGGACCGTGGCCACGACCGGCGAAAGCGGCGGCGCGGCGTCGGAGATCGACCGAGCCAAGCAGCTGCTCGACAGCGGCGCGATCACGCAGGACGAGTTCAACGCGATCAAGGCCAAGGCGCTCGCGACTTAAGTAAATCGCTGATCGCGGGACGCCGCCATCCCGGCGGCGTCCCGCGATCACGTGAAGGCGTTGACGGCGCGCGCCACGATCAGCCCGAAAAGCGCCAGGGCAACCGTCGACTGCACGAGCATCGTGTACTTGGCGCGAAGGGTGAGCGGCATCACGTCGGTGGGGCTGAAGGCCGTCGCGTTGGTGAAGCCCAGGTGCAGGTAGTCGAGGAATACGGGCCTCCAGCCTGGCGGGGCGAGCTCAGGGCTCATGTGCTGGGTGAACGCGAAGTCGACCGGTGCAGACTGCCGTGCCCGTGCGATCGGCCCTCCGCTGTCGATCAGCCAGTAGAGCAGCGCGAACGAGAGGTTGTTGCCGAGCCAGACGAGCGCACCGGACGCAAGGAGCTGTCCGGGCGAGTTGGTCACTCCCAACCCCTTGATGAGGTCGTAGATCAGAAGCACGGTCGCCCAGAGTGCCGCCAAGACGAGCACGACGACCAGCGACACCGTGATCGGGCGCAACCACCTCCGATACGCGGCGAGGCTGCCCGCGCCTGGGTTTCCCACGAGCAGCACGGCGAGGAGCACAGCTTCGATCGCCGGAACGAGCCACGGCACGCGGATCGCTCCCTCGTTCGGCAACCACACGCGGAGGCCGATGTTGAGCGCCATGAAGGCAACCAAGGCAGCAGCGGGCGGCCAACGCGACTCGCCGAGGAATGTCTCGGCCGCCGCATCGGCAGGGCGAACGCCGGTCGCGGCCTCGGTCTGAGGGCTCACCGTCCGAATCGTGGCACATGCTGACGTCCGTGTCGGAGCGCTGGCTGGAACTCATCTCGACCGTGCTGCTTGCGCTAGCCACCGTCGCGACGGCCTGGTCCGCCTACCAGTCGCGGGTGTGGACCGGGGAGCAGTCGCAGGGGTACAGCCACGCGACGGCCACTCGGATCGCGGTGAACCGTGCGGCGGCCATGGCGAACCGGCAAGTGCAGATCGACGTCGCTACGTTCATCCAATGGGTTGATGCGCACGAGGAAGACCGCACCCGGCTCGCTGACTTCTACCGGGCTCGCTTTCGAGACGAGTTCCACCCGGCATTCGCGGCCTGGCTCGCGACGAAGCCGTTCGAGAACCCGGATACGCCAGCGACCCCGTTCGCGATGTCGCAGTACCGGCTGATGGCCTCGGACAAGGCCGACCGTCTGGAGGCAACTGCTGCCGCAGCCTCTGAGCAGGCGAAGGAGGCGAACCAGCGAGCCGACAACTACATGCTCGCGGTCGTGCTCTTCGCCTCGTCGCTCTTCTTCGCCGGAATCAGCACCAAGCTCCAAACCAGGGGGGCCCGGACAGCGATCCTCGGGCTCGGCTGCATCGTCTTTCTCGGAACCTTGATCTGGATAGCAACGTTCCCGGTGCGCCTACCGACCTAGTCGACGGTTGCCGGGACCGGCGCCGGGCGCCCTGCCTTGTCGCCGTGCAGCATCCGCCGCCAGCCGACGAGCAGCCCATGCACGGTCTCCGCTCCGATGAGCTCACCGTCCGGAACGGGAAGCTCTACGGGGTGGAGGATGAACGGGCGCGTCTGCGGCCCACCCATCCCGCCGTGGAAGGAGATCAGCTCCTCGAACGCGCAGCCCTCGTCCAGGTCGGGGTCGTAGAAGCTCCCGACCATGATGTCCGCCACATGGGCGAAGCCGTCGGTGCGAAGAAGGTGCTGCGACGCGTTCGGCGAGAAGTGCTCGAGCGGAAACTCCCCCTCCACTCGACCATCCGCCAGGAACTGGGCGCCGTTGGCGCCGAGCACGACCGGCCCGTCCGCGGCTGACCGCACCAGGATCCAGCCGACATGCGGGTGCGCCCGGAGCGCCGGAATGAGACGCGGGTGGCGCTCCTCGATCTCCTCGAGTGTCAGCCGGCGGGGTTCCTCCATGAGGTAGATGAGGCCGAGATTGCCGGATCCGAGCACCACGGCCTGCTCGCCCGAGACGTCCTTCTTGGACTTGCTTTTCGGCTTCTTGCCGGTCGCCTCGCCGAACGCGTGCCCGACCATCGCCTCCTGTTCGTCGCCGCCGGCGACCTCCTGAACGGATCCGCCGCCCTCGAGCGAACGCTCCACCAGGTCGTCGAGCCCATAGCCGTTCCGCTGCTTGAACGTCGCGCCCTGGGTCTGGCCGTGGTCCGAGAGGACGACGATCGCGTACGGGCGAGGTGCATAGCGCCGAGCGCGTTCGATGCGTCCGAACTGCTGATCCAGCTTGCGCAGCGCTTCGAGCGTGTCCGCGCGTTCGAGGCCCGAGTGGTGCGCGACCTCGTCGTAGCTGGAGAAAGTGGCGTAGACGGCAGGACGGCCGCGCATCATGTCCGT
>DASSXA010000090.1:0-2609 GCA_035704315.1 Gaiellaceae bacterium | reverse complement strand
AGGAAGAGGGGGATCTGGCGGTTGATGAACCCTTGCATCACGACCTGCCCGGCCATCGTGCCGACGGAGGACGACGAGAGGCCGGACGCAAGCAGTGCGAGCGCGAACAGAAATGCGACGGCGGCTCCTTCCTTGGCTTCGAGGAGGTCGTGGGCGACCGGGATCTCGTCGATGCCGAGGCCGCCGAGCGACGCGGCGAAAATCGCCAGGATCGAGAGGTTGACCAGGCCGGCGATCGACATCGCGATCACGACGTCGACCCTCTCGAACCGCTGGATCATTCGGCGCTCGCGCTCGTCGCGCCCGACGATCCGATGTTGCGTGAGCGCCGAGTGGAGGTAGATGACGTGCGGCATCACCGTCGCGCCGAGGATCCCGGTGGCGAGGAGGAGGGACTCCGTGCCCTGGAACTCGGGCACGAGATGCCGCACGATCTCGCGGCCGTCGGGCTCGGTGACGAACACGCTCAGCGCGAACGAGACGGCGATCACGCCCACGAGGCCCGCAATCGCCGCCTCCAGCCTCCGAAAGCCGTATCTCTGGAGACCGAGGATGGCGAACGCAGCTCCGCCGACGACGAGCGCGGCCGGAAACAGCGGGACGCCCGTCAGCAGGTGAAGGCCGAGAGCGGCGCCGACGACCTCGGCGATGTCCGTCGCCATGGCCACGAGCTCAGCCTGGATCCAGAGGCCGTACCTGGCGCGAGGCATCGTCTCGCGGCAGGCCTCTGCGAGGTTGAGCCCGCTCGCGACGCCGAGCTTCGCCGAAAGCGTCTGCACGAGCATCGCCATCAGGTTCGCGCTCACGACGACCCACACGAGCAGGTAGCCGAACTTCGAGCCGGCGGCGCTCCCGGTTGCGAAGTTGCCCGGATCGACATACGCGACGGCTGCGATGAATGCCGGGCCGAGGAACGGCCAGAGCGCCCTCAGGCCGCTGCGTTCGCCCGCGAGCGACGCCTGCGCGGCGCGCAGCGTCGCCGCCTCGCCGGGCAGGACATCTTCAGGGGTCGGTTGGAGCTGGCTCGGCGCGGGCAACTCGACGGACTGGACGCTACAGGCCGTCCGTGCCGCTAGGGTCGCGGCGGCCATGTTCGACCACGTGACGATCCGCGTCTCCGAGCGGGATGCTTCGGAGCGCTTCTACGAAATCGTTCTCCGGACGCTGGGGATCGAGCAGACGTCGGCCGGCCAGGACTTCAGCGAGTGGGACGACTTCTCGCTCAGCCAGGCGGACGACGAAGACCCCGTTACGCGACGGCTTCACATGGCGTTCGCCGCGCCGTCGCGTGCGCACGTCGACGAGTTCTGGCGCGTGGGAACGGAAGCGGGCTACGACGAGGACGGGGCGCCGGGCCCGCGACCGCAGTATCGGGAGGACTACTACGGTGCCTTTCTGCTCGACCCGGATGGAAACAGCGTCGAAGCGGTCCATCACGGCGCTGTGCGCGGGGCCGGAATCGACCATCTGTGGATCCGGGTCGTGGACGTTGCGGCCGCGAAGCGGTTCTACGAAACGGTGGCGCCGCATGCGGGTTTCCGCCTCAAGGACGACGCGCCCGAACGCGCCCAGTTCGTCGGCGAGAGTGGCTCCTTTACGCTGGTCGCGGGCACGCCGACCGAGCACCTGCACATGGCGTTTCCGGCAGACGAGAACTCGACGGTCGCGGACTTCCACCAGGCGCTGATTCAGGCTGGTTACCGCGACAACGGCAGACCGCGCGAGCGGCCCATCTACCACGACGGCTACTTCGGCGCCTACGTCCTCGATCCGGACGGCAACAACGTCGAGCTCGTGAACCACAATCGCGAGTGACCGGAATCGGCTGGCTCCGGTGGACCGCCCTCGCCGGCGTCGGCTTCGTGGTCCTGTACCTCGCCGGCAACGCCGTCTCGCGGGCGACCGCGGTCAGCTTCACGCTCGCGTTGCGCCGGGCATGACGGCAGCGACCATCTTCGGGAAGCCGCTTCCGGAGGGCGGGACGATCGGCGTCGCGGCGCCGGCCAGCCCTCAGGACGCGCGCTCGGACGTCCATCGCGGCGTCGAGTGGTGGGAGGCACAGGGTTTCCGGGTCAAGCTCGCCGAAGGCGCCTACGCCCGCGACGACTACGTCGCCGGCGAGCCAGTGCAGCGCGCTGCCGACCTGATGGCGCTGTTCGCCGATCCCGAGGTGGACGTCGTCCAGTCGCTCCAGGGGGGCTACGGATCGGCCCAGGTGATCCCCTACCTCGACTTCGACGTCATCGCGGCGAATCCGAAGCCCTTCGTGGGCTTCTCCGACATCACCGCACTCCACGTCGCGATCCGGCAGCGCACGGGGCTGGCGACGCTCTACGGCAACGGCCTGATTGGCGTCGGCCACAAGGATGCGAGCACGTTCACTCGCGACCGCCTGCTGGACGTGCTGCGCTCAGGCGGAGTGGGGGAGGTGCCGCGCGACCCTGCTGATCCTTACGTCCGCGCATTGGGCGGCGGCAAGGTGACTGCGCCGCTCGTTGGCGGCTGCCTGTGGCTGCTCATGCAGACGATGGGCACACCGTGGGAGATCGAGGTCGACGGCTCGATCCTGTTCTTCGAGGACGTGAAGGCGCCGCCCTACTTCATCGACG
>DASSXA010000034.1:0-5360 GCA_035704315.1 Gaiellaceae bacterium | reverse complement strand
GAGCTCCTCGACCGGGCCTACGAGTTCGCGCGTGACCTCGCTGGGCGCGGCGGGACGATGCTCTTCGTCGGCACCAAGAAGCAGGCCATGGACGCGATCGCCGGCGAGGCAACGCGCGTCGGAATGCCGTACGTGAACCACCGCTGGCTGGGCGGCCTGCTCACGAACTGGCGGACGATGTCTGCACGGATCGACCGCATGCACGAGCTGCGCCGCCTCAATGACGAGGGCCAGCTCGACCTCCTTCCGGCGAAGGAGAGGCTGACCATGCTCAGCGAGCTCGAGAAGCTGGAGGCGAACCTCGGAGGAGTCGCCGACCTCAAGCGCCAGCCCGACGCGGTGTTCGTCGTCGATCTCCGCAAGGAGCAGATCGCCGTGCGCGAGGCGCGCAGGCTGGGGCTGCCGATAGTGGCCCTCGTCGACACGAACTGCGATCCCGACGAGGCCGACTACGTCATTCCGGGCAACGACGATGCGATCCGCTCCTGCACCCTGGTGATCCGGGCGATCGCGGACGCGATCGAGGCCGGACGCCAGCAGGCGAGGCCCGAGGAGTTCGAGGCGGCGGCCGCCGTCTCTAACGGCCAGCCGGAGGAGCAGGAGGAGCCGGCGGAAGCGCCGGAGGCTGAGCCGCAGGCCGAGGAGCCGCAGACCGAGGAGCCGCAGGCCGAGGAGCCGCAGCCCGAAGAGCCGCAGGCCGAGGAGCCGCACGCCGAACCAGCGCCTGAGCCCGAGCCCGAGACCCAGACCGAGACGGCGGAGGAGAGGACCGATGGCTGAGATTCCAGCAACGCTGGTCAAGGAGCTCCGCGACGAGACAGGCGCGGGCATGATGGACGCCAAGCGTGCGCTCCAGGAGACGGAGGGCGATCTCGAGAGCGCCAAGAAGCTCCTGCGCGAGCGCGGCATGGCGGAGGCGGGCAAGCGCGCCGGCCGGGAGACGACGGAGGGCGCCGTCCTCGCGCGCGTCACCGACCGGTACGGAACGCTCGTGGCCGTCGGCTGCGAGACCGAGCCGGTCTCGAAGAACGACGAGTTCCTGGCCTATGCGCAGAAGGTTCTCGACGCCGTCGAGCAGAACGGCCCAGGCGCGGAGGAATCGCTCGAAGACGAGCGTATGGAGCTCGTCGGCAAGATCGGCGAGAACATCGCCGTCCGCGGGGCGACTCGGTTCGAGAAGCAGGGCGACGACGAGGTCATCTCGGCGTATGTCCATCCGCCCGCGAACAAGATCGGCGTCCTCGTGCGGGCGCGGGGTCCGGCGGAGATCGCGAGGCTCGCGGCGATGCACATCGCCTTCGCAGCGCCGCTCTACGCCACGCGCGGCGAGATCCCTGAAGAGGATCTGGCGACGGAGCGGGAGATCTTCGCGAAGCTCCCGGAGGTCCAGTCTCGGCCGGAGGAGCACCGGGAGAAGATCGTGGAGGGGATGCTCTCAAAGCGCTTCTTCGGCCAGAACGTGCTTCCCGACCAGGAATGGATCCACGACACGGGCAAGACCGTCGCCAAGGCGCTCGAGGAGCACGAGCTCGACGTTCTCGAATACCAGCGCTACAGCCTTGCCGAGTAAGAACAGCGAGGTCGACGGCAGACCGGCGTTCCGCCGGGTGCTGCTGAAGCTCTCGGGCGAGGCCCTGATGGGCGATCGGGACTACGGCATCGACCTGCACGAGATCGAGCAGATCGCGGAGGAGATCGCCGATCTCCACGAGCGGGGCGTCGAGATCGCGATCGTGGTCGGCGCCGGGAACATCTACCGCGGCATGAGCGCCGCGGCAGAGGGGATGGATCGCGCCACGGCGGACTACGCGGGGATGCTCGCGACGGTGCTCAACGCGCTTGCGCTGCAGGACGTCCTCGAACGGAACGGCCTCCACACTCGCGTGCTCTCGGCGATCCAGGTGTCCGAGGTCGCGGAGCCCTACATCCGTCGCCGGGCGATCCGCCACCTGGAGAAGGGCCGCGTCGTCATCTTCGCGGCAGGGACGGGCAACCCGTTCTTCACGACGGACACGGCGGCCGCCCTCCGTGCGCTCGAGATCGGCGCCGACGCGATTCTGATGGCGAAGCACGCCGTCGAAGGCGTCCTCGAAGGTGACCCACGCGTCGACCCGGATGCCGAGCTGGTCCCGGAGCTCACCCATCTCCAGGCAATCGAGCGCGGATTGCGCGTGATGGACACGACGGCGCTGTCGCTGTGCATGGAAAATGGGCTCCCGATCTACGTCTTCGCGCTCGCCGCGGGCAACATCAAGCGGGTGGCTCACGGGGAGCGCGTGGGCACGATCATCTCGACCCCGGGAGGAAGCGCATGATGGAAGAGCTGATTCAGGACGCCACCCGCCGGATGGACAGGTCCGTGGAGTCCATGCACGGCGAGCTGAACTCCATTCGCACGGGCCGGGCGTCGGCCGCGCTGCTCGACCGCGTGCAGGTCGATTACTACGGCCAGAAGACGCCGCTGAAGCAGCTGGCGACGATCAACGTGCCGGAGCCTCGCATGCTGACGGTTCAGCCGTTCGACCCCAACACGATCAAGGACATCGAGCGGGCGATCCAGGAGTCGGACCTCGGCCTCAATCCGTCCAACGACGGAAAGCTGATTCGCCTCCCGATCCCGCAGTTGACCGAGGAGCGGCGCCAGGAGCTCGTCAAGGTCGCGCGGCAGATCGCAGAGGACGGGCGCGTCGCGGTGCGGAATGTACGCCGTGACGTGATCCACCACCTGAAGGAAGAAGAGAGCGTGGGCGCCGACGACGAACATCGCGCCGAGGAGCGCGTTCAGAAGCTCACCGACGAGCACGTCAAGAAGATCGACGACCTCCTGAAGCGCAAAGAAGCCGAGATCACGGAGGTTTAGGTGCCCAGCCGCGGGCTGCTGGCCCGCATCCTCGGCCGGCGGGAACCCCCCGTCGAGCTCGGTGAGGGGCCGAACTCCGTTGCGATCATCATGGACGGCAACAGCCGCTGGGCGGCGAGCAAAGGGCTGCCCGTCGAGGCCGGCCATCGTGAAGGCACGCGCGCGCTCCGGCGTACAGTCGAGGCGGCGATCGACCTCAACATCCGCTCGCTGATCGTCTACGCGTTCTCGACCGAGAACTGGCTTCGGCCGCCCAGTGAGGTCGACGCCCTGATGGAGATCTTCGGGGAGACGATTCGGCGCGAGCTCCCAGATCTGGCCGAGCAAGGCGTGCGAACGCGATTTATCGGGCGTCGGGACCGCGTCTCGGACGAGCTGCTGCGCCAGATGGAGGATCTGGAGCTCGAGACTGCTACCCGGGACCGGCTCGAGCTCTGGATCGCCTTCGACTACGGCGGCCGGTCAGAGCTGGCCGCGGCAGCGAAGAGCATCGTCGCAGCGGGCCTGACGCCGGAAGAGATCGACGAAGAGGTGCTCGCGGTACATCTCTACGCGCCCGAGATGCCGGAGCCCGACCTCCTGATTCGCACCTCCGGAGAGCTCCGCATCTCCAACTTCCTGCTTTGGCAGCTCGCTTACGCCGAGCTCGTCTTCACCGACCGTTTGTGGCCCGAGTTCGGTGAGGAGGACCTGCGGGTGGCCGTGCAGGAATACGCCGGTCGAAAACGGCGATTCGGCACTCGATGAGCATGCTCGTCTCCCGGGTGGTCGTCGCGGTGCTCGCCCTGCCGCCCGTCTTTCTGCTGATCTGGGGCGGTGGCTGGTGGCTCGTCGCGCTCGGCTCGGTGGCCGCCGTCCTCGCGCTCCACGAGTTCTACGAGATGACCAGGGGGCTTCGTCCCGTGCTGCTTGCGGGCTACGCAGGCACACTGGCCGCGCTCATCGGCGCCGAGTGGGGCCCGCAATGGGCGCTCGCCGGCTTCCTCAGCACCTTCGGCTTCACGTTCGTCTTCAAGGGCCTCGCGGGCACCCGGCCGACGACCGTCTCCGTCGCCGTCACGGTGCTGGGCTCGGCGTGGATCGGGCTCGGCCTCGCCCACATGATCTTCATCCGCGAGATCCCCGAGCACGGCGTGCTGGCGGCCTTCACGGTGATCTTGACCGTGTTCGCCGCCGACAGCGCGGCCTATGTCGCGGGCCGTCTCTTCGGGCGGCACAAGCTGGCGCCAAACACATCGCCCGGAAAGACCTGGGAAGGCTTGGCTGTCGGCACGATCGCCGCTCTGCTCGTCCCGTTCTTCGCGTTCTACAAGCAGGGGCTCCTCGACATCCCCGAGTCACTGGTCCTCGGCGGCGCCATCGCCGTCGCTGCGCCGATCGGCGACCTCTTCGAGTCCGCGCTCAAGCGCGATGCCGGGATCAAGGACTCCGGACGGCTCCTGCTCGGCCACGGCGGGATGCTCGATCGAATCGACGCACTGCTCTTCGCGGCAGTGGTGTCGTTCTATGTCCTTGCCGCGTTCGGCGCCACATAGACGGCCAGAACCCGGGCCGCTCCTACAATTTGGCGATGAAACGTGTCGCGCTCCTCGGGGCTACCGGGTCGATTGGCCGCCAGGCGCTCGAGGTGATCGAGGCGCATCCGGAGCTGGAGCTCGTCGCCGCCTCCTCCGGAACCCAGCCGATCGACAGGCTCGCGCCGATGACGCAGGTGGGCGGCGCGCCGACCGAGCTTTTGGAGCGCGCCGAACCCGATCTCGTGCTGAACGCGATCGTCGGCTTTGCGGGCGTCACGGCCACGTTGTGGGCGCTGGAGCGCGGGGTGGACCTCGCGCTCGCGAACAAGGAAAGCCTCGTTGCGGCCGGTGAGCTTGCCGTAGCCGCCCGCGAGCGGGGGGGAGGGCGGCTTTTGCCCGTCGACAGCGAACACTCAGCTGTGTTCCAGTGCCTCGAGGGCCGCTCACCGGAGACGATCCACTCGATCGTGCTCACCGCCTCCGGAGGCCCGTTCCGCGGGCGCAACCGGAACGAGCTCGACGACGTAACACCTGTCGATGCTCTCGCTCATCCGACCTGGCAGATGGGCCCGAAGATCACCATCGACTCGGCGACACTCGCCAACAAGGGCCTAGAGGTGATCGAGGCGCACTTCCTCTTCGGGCTTCCCTACGACCGGATCGAGGTCGTGATCCAGCCGACATCGGTCGTCCATGCCCTCGTCCGCTTTCGCGACGGGGCCGCACTTTCGCATCTTGGCTATCCGGACATGCGTGTACCGATCTCCTTCGCGCTGACCTATCCAGAGCGCGCCGCCACCGAGCTCCCGCAACTCGACCTCGAGTCTGGCCTGACGCTCGAGTTCGAGCCGGTCGACGCCGACGCGTTTCCGCTTCTTGGCCTCGCGCGCCGCGCCGGAGAGTTGGGAGGCACCTATCCGTGTGTGTTCAATGCGGCGAACGAGGTCGCCGTCGCCGGCTTCCTTGAAGGCCGCCTGCCGTTT
>DASSXA010000314.1:0-5382 GCA_035704315.1 Gaiellaceae bacterium | reverse complement strand
GTGATGACGTGGTAGGCGCGTGCGCCGACGATTCCGGCGGCAACGGCCCAGACGGCGATGCGCAGGAGCAGATCCCAGTCGCCGCCGTCCGGCCCGGGGCGCTTCGTCCAGCGCAGCCCCGTTACGACGATGCACACCGCGATTGCGAGCAGCAGCATCAGCCCGTACATGTGGATCGTCACGGGCCCGACTTCGAAGAAGCCGCTCGACGGCGACGGAATCGACGCAATCACGCGCGGCATTCTGCCGATACCGTTCGACGCGCGCCGCGGGTGTCCCGCGCTAGGACAGCGTTAGAGGAGGATCTTCAGCGCGAGCTCTGGCGCGCAGCCGCGCTTGAGGAGGCTGACGGCCCGATGAAGGTCGATGTCGTGGCGAGCCGCAAGCCGCCCGGCAGCGCGGTGGCTGTAGCCCGCTCGCTCCAGCTCTTCCGTCCGCCAATGCTCGATCCGGTCGCGCTCTGTGACTTCGAGAATGTGGACTTGGGTCTCGCTCATCGGGTTACCTCCTAGACGCCCGTTCTACTTCCACAATTCGGCTCGCGGACGCGCGCGGTTCTCCCCCAGACGGGGGTTAGAAGTAAAAATTTCGTTTGGGCGAGGGCCGGCCCCCGGACAGGGGCCGGCCCTCTTAGCGCTAATGCGTGGGCGCGGGTGCGCGGACGCGTAGCCGCCGCACGAGCAGGAAGAGCAGCCCTGCAGCGCAGAGCAGGGCCGCGAACACCGCCGTCGTCGTCAACACTGGGAAGCCGCCGCCGTCACCGCCGCCGACTCCGATCGACACGCTCGGGAACCCATGCGTCTGCGCGCCGCCGTACTGCGTGAAGCCGTCGTAGACCGAGTACGACCAAGTGCCGGAACTCGGGAATACGACCCTTGCCAGATAGACGCCCGGCTCGTCCGTCGCCGTCGCCCTGAACGTCTTCGAGGTCGACCCGTTCTGGATCGTGACCGTCGGATGGAGCCCCGAGAGCGGCGTCATCCCGTGTTGCAGAATCGTCACCTTCGCGTTCCAGGTGTCGCCGGGCCCGATGCCGTCATCCGGCGGGCCGAGGCCGGCCGTGGCCCAACCACCGGCAACCGCGCTCGCCGGCATGGCCAGCACGGCGAGCATCAGTCCGAGCAGAAGCTTTCTCATCGCAACCTCCTAGGAGTTCATCCGCTCTACACCGCCGGGGAGCGCGGGGTTCCCTCAGCGCATCGATCGGTAGATCCGGAGCGCCTCGTCCTTGGAGACGTCAGCCTCGATTCGGGTCGTGACGCCGTCCGGCCGCTCGAGGATCAGGACGTTGCCGACCAGCCGCTGTTCTCCCAAGCCCGGAAGGAACAGCACGTGCTCGCCCCCGGAGAGCCAGGCACCGCGTGCTCCATCGGCCGTGATGATCTGCAGGTTGGTCTCGTGGAGGAGCTTCTCGAGCGCTCCGGTCCCGATGATCTGGGTGATCAGCAGCTTCGGGTTTTCCTCCGACCCGTAGAGGAACGACACCTGGCTGATCTCGCCGCGGAAGAACGTCTTGGGATCGTCGAGGCCCTCGATCGTCGGCACCTGGATCGGGAAGCTCGCACGCTCGCGCGCCTCGGAAAGGCTCATCTCGTCGCCCAGCCCGAGGTCGCCGGTTCGCTCGAGTTTCGGCAGATCATCGACGTAGCGGACCGTGACGCTTCCGATGCCGAGCCAGTCCATGATCGCGCTGCGCGCCTGCGGGACGGCCATGACCGCCGCGACGGCCACCACGAGAACGGCCAGCGCGATCACGAGCGGGCGCCGCCACGACACGGGCCGGCGGGCCTCGGCGAGTCGTTGCCGCACAGGCGCGACCAGCTCCGGCGTATCGGGATAGTCCAGCTCCCGTCCGATGCGGGTGAGTGCGAGCTCGAGCTCAGACATCGTCTGCCTCCATGTGCTCCCGCAGGCGCGCGAGCGCCCGCGAGAGACGTGACTTGACGGTTCCCTTGCGCAGGCCAAGCGTCTCCGCTGTCTCCTCCTCCGAGAGCTCGAGGAAGTACCGGCAGGCGACGACCTCGCGCTCTTCGTCGCGCAGGCCGTTCACGGCGTCGAGCAGAGCTCCGTGCCGCTCTGCGTCGAGCACAGACGTCTCGGGGGACGGGGCCGCGCCCCCCGAGGGGACTGCCGCCGCGGCGCGCAGCGTAAGGTTCACGCGCCGGCCGGCCGAGCGGCGGCGATTTCGGGCCTCGTTGGCGACGATTCTCAGGAGCCAGGGACGCAGCTCCGCCCCGCGGCGGAACCGTCCCAGCGCGTAGAACGCCTTGACGAAGGCGTCCTGGGCCGCGTCCTGCGCGTCAGCCGCGTTCCCGGTCAGGAGGTACGCGGTGCGGAAGGCGATGCCTTGGTATGCGTGCACGAGATCTCCATAGGCGTCCTGGTCGCCGCGCCTTGCGCGCTCGATGAGCTCTTGCTCGGTCAGTGGTCGGCCCACCACTGTCCCTTCTACACCGCCGGACGCCGGGGGGTTCCGACAGGATTGCGGCCATCGCCGTCTTCATCGTCAAACGATTGATCTCCACGGTGTTCCTCGTCCTCGGGACGATGCTCGTCACGTTCGCGCTCATGCGCGGAATGGGAGGAACGCCGTTCTCGACGCCGCTCGAGCCGCATTCGGGCGTCCCCTTGCCGGTCGAGCTTCAGCTCCGCGCGTTCTACAAGCTGGACGAGCCGTGGTTCGTCCAGTACCTGAACTACGTCAAGCACGTCTTCACGTTCGAGTTCGGGCCCTCGCTCGTGCCGCCCGCCCGCTTCGGTGCCGAGCGGGGGAGCGTCGACGAGGTGATGAGGGAGCACTTCCCCGTCACGCTGCAGCTCGCCGGGCTCGCGAGCATCTTCGCCGTCGTGCTCGGGATCCCGCTCGGGATCCTGGCCGCCCTGAAGCGGCGCTCCACGGTCGATTACCTCGCGTCGTCCCTTGCCACGGGACTGCTCGTCGTCCCGATCTTCCTCTTCACGACACTCTTCGCTCGCTACCTCGTCTACGGCACACACATCTTCCCGCTGGGCTGGGACGACTGGCGCACACGCCTGCTCGCGGCGTTCACGCTCTCGCTCGCCCCGATCGGATACGCCGCGCGACTGATCCGAGCCGCGATGGTGGAGACCCTGCAGGAGGACTACGTGCGCGCAGCGCGCGCCAAGGGGCTGCGCGTGAAGCGCGTCCTCTTCGGTCACGTGCTCCGCAACTCCCTGACCCCGTTCCTGGCCGCCGCAGCTCCCACCATGGCGCTGCTCGTCACCGGCGCCTTCTTCGTCGAGCAGGCGTTCGGCATCCCGGGTGCGGCCCAAGACCTGGTCGCCGCGGCCGAGCGACGGGACTACCCGATGCTCATGGGCCTGACCGTCGCGGTCGTGATCGTCGTGGCGCTCGTGAACCTCGCAGCGGACATCGTCGCCGCGCTGCTGGATCCACGAGTCCGCGAGGAAGTCACTTGAGCCCGGTCGTTCGCCGATTCTCCAGGAACGGTCCGGCGCTCGTGTCGATGGCCGTTCTCGCCATCCTGGTCGCGTTCTGCGTGCTCGTCCCCATCCTTTCGACTCACGACCCCTATGCGCTCGACTTCACCCAGCAGAAGGATGGGCCGAGCGGGGAGCACTGGCTCGGGACCGACTTCTTCGGCCGCGATGTGCTGGTGCGTCTAGCTCTCGGCGGTCGGGCCTCGATGCTCATCGCAATTGCCGCCCTCGCCGTGGCCGCGCTGATCGGCGTCCTCTACGGGTCGATCGCGGGCCTGGCCGGGGGACGGGTCGACAACCTCATGATGCGCGTGCTCGACGGAGCGTTTGCCCTGCCGCGATTCGCCATCCTCGTGAGCATCGTGGCCGTCTTGGGGCGGCATGGCAGTACCTACTGGACGCTCGTCTTCGCTCTCGCGATCGTCAGCTGGATGACGACCGCACGGCTGGTCCGCGGCGAGGTCGTCCGCCTGAAGCAGACCCAGTACGTCAACGCGGCGCGGTCACTGGGGGCCAAGCGGCTGCACCTGCTGCGGAAGCACATCGGCCCGAGCACCGTCGGCATCGTCACGATTGCCGTCTTTCTCGAGCTGCCCGGGCTCGTTCTGACGGAGGCGCTGGTGTCGGCACTAGGGCTGGGACCGAGCGACGCGACTTGGGGCAACGTCGCCTGGCTCGGTATTCAGGAGGGTCAGCTCTCCCACGTCGCGTACGTGAGCGCCGCGCTGGCGATCTTCGCGATCTGCGCGAATTTCATCGCGGACGGACTTCAGGAGGCGCTCGATCCGCGTGCCGAGCTGGCCGTCCCGGAGTCACGACGCGGCGTTCTCGCCTAGGCTGAAGGGTCATGACCACGGCGATCGTCGGCGGAGTCGTCGGCGCGATCGCGGGTGGCGCGATCGCAGCAGTCTCGGCGTGGCTGGTTGCCAGATCGACCGCGATCGAGAACTTCTTCGGGAAGGCGAGCGGCGCGACGTGGGCGCTCGAGAAGGCCAGGAGCTCCCGCGGTTCAGAGGCAGACGCCGAACACCTCGCGGGCGAGGTCGCTCCGCTCGCAGACACCCTCGGAATGCGTATCGAGCGCCTGGCTGAACCGGCTAAGAAATGGGCGGCGGAGCTCGAAGCGGGGCACCTCGACGAGGCCAAGGAGGCACAGACCGAGTTCTCGAGGCAGGCCCGCTTCGCCGGCTTGGGTCGCTAGGACGTTCGGCCCCGCTCGGCCGCGACCAGTAGCGTCACGCCGAGCCGCGACCCGGTTTCGAGCGCCCCTTCGAACGGGGTCAGACCCCGTGACGAGGCTGCGACTCTTTCTCCACAAACCGGACCTGACTCCGCGTCCTCACCGCAGAGCTCTGCCGTTCTGTGGAGTGGCTGCGCAGCTCTTGTTCCACATTTGTTTCGGTTTCGTCATGGGGTCCGACCCCAGGAAGGACCCGCCGAAACGGCCACGTGGGACGGGCTTGCCCGGTGATTCGCTGGGGGTCTGGACCCCGCCAGTTCGGCCGCTACAGGTTTCGCGCCCGTTCGGCGGCGACCACGTTGCCCTTCTGCTCGTAGAGCTGAAGCGCTTCCTGGACGACTGGGAGCGAGTCGGCCTCGCGCCCGGCCGTAAGCAAGACCTCCGCCAGGTCCATGAGCGCGTCTCCGTGTAGGACGAGGAAGTCCGTCTCCGAGGCGAGCGCCACGGCCTCCCGGGCGAGTGCCTCGGCGCCCTCGGGATCGCCCTGCCGCGCGAGCAGCTTCGCCCGTACCGCCCGCCACTGAACACCTGCGGAGAGATCGTCGGGCGCGGTCGACTCCTCGCTGACCTTGCTCAGCTCGAGCGCTCGCTCGTTGCGGCCCTGCGCATAGAGAGCATCCGCGAGCTTCGCCGCCAGATCAGGGAAGTTCTGGGTCTCGCCGATGTCCTCGAGGACACCG
>DASSXA010000330.1:0-11948 GCA_035704315.1 Gaiellaceae bacterium | reverse complement strand
CACGTCGCCCGCCGTCCGCTACGGATGCGCCTTCCGCGGGACGCTGCCTCGAGCGCGGCTTCAGTCAGTCGGCTCGTCCGATGTCGACCCGGACGACAGCCCGGCAACCTTCCGCCGATAGTCGGGCAGATGGAGCTGTGCAAGCGCGTCGAGTGCCGTCGACGCGAGTGCCGCCAGCCTGACGAGATTGGCCTCGTCCAGCTCGGTGAAGTCGCCCTCGAGCCGATCGGAGGCCTGGATGAACCCATAATTCGCGCCGTCCGATCCGATGAGGGGGACGGCCAGCCAGCCTCGCATCGGAGGATGGTTGTCGATCTCATCGCCGAAGTTCCCCCACTCGTCGTGGGCGCGGAGCTCCTCGTCAGTCAGCCGGATCGGCCGACTGACCTCGTGTGCGTACGCGTGGATCCCCAATCCCTTGGCCGGTGCGCGGTAATCCGCCCATTCCGCGTACTTCTCCGAGAGGGAGAAGTACTTGCGGGCGTGAGCCCACCCCTCGCCGATTAGCTGCGCGGCCGCTCCCTGATGAGCCCGAGCAACTATCCGGGCGAGCTCCGCCGCGTTGGCGAGGACCGGGTCGGCGGCCAACATGAAACTGGCGAGCTCCGCAGGAACGTCCGGGCTCGGTGCGGCGCTCGCGTTGTGGTACGTGTTTCAAGAACCGCTCGGTGGTCATGACTCGATCTCTCGTCCTAGCTCGTGGTCGGTCGTAAGGATTGAACCATCTGTCGAACCACTCGCCGCAGTCCCTCCGAGTACCCCGACCGGTTCGACCGCGACAACGAGCTGCCGCCGATCGGTGGCGGGCTTGGATGCGCAGAGCCTGCCAGAGCTCACGGTGCGACGCGGCGCTCATGGCCTCGAAGACCGGGCCAGCCGCCCTCTCTACGCCGTTCCAGAGCTCTTCCTCAGGATGAGGTGTTGCGGTATCCCGGCAATCTACGGTCGAGGGTCGGCCAGGCGGCAGCCCGCGTCGGGCCGTTTCGCGGCCGGAGCGGTGTTTCGTGTGTGGACGAATCGCTTGCATAAGCCGTCGCTTACGCACGATTCTGCTCGTGACCGAGCATCCGAAGAAATGGCTCCACCGCGACTGAACTAGCCCCAGCCCGAACCGCTCCCGATCTCCGCCGCTGGTGGGCACTGGCCCTGCTCTGCGGCGCCTTCTTCATGGTCATCCTCGATGCCGCGATCGTCACCGTCGCCCTCCCCTCGATCGAGCAAGAGCTCGACTTCTCGGCGCAGGGGCTGCAGTGGGTGGTGAGCGCCTACGCGCTCACCTTCGCCGGCCTGCTCCTGCTCGGCGGCCGCGCCGCCGACCTGCTCGGGCGCCGGCGCGTGTTCATGGTCGGTGTCGCGGTCTTCACGCTCGCCTCCCTGCTCTGCGGGCTCGCCTGGTCGGATACGGCCCTAATCGGAGCCCGCGCCTTCCAGGGGATGGGGGCGGCGATCATGACCCCTAGTGCGCTCTCGATCATCACCACAACCTTCGAGGAGGGAGCCGAGCGCAACAAGGCGCTCGGGATCTGGGGCGCGCTCGGCGGGATCGGCGCCACCACCGCCTGGCTCATCGGCGGCCCGCTCGTCGACGGCCCCGGCTGGGAGTGGATCTTCTTCATCAACATCCCGGTCGGCCTGGCAGCGCTCGCGCTCTCCCCCATCCTGTTGCGCGAGAGTCGCGCGGCGGCGGCCAAGCGAAGCTACGACCCCCTCGGCGCGCTGACGATCACCGGCGCGCTCACGCTGCTCGTCTACGCGGTCGTCGAGGCGCCCGACACCGGCTGGGGAGACCCGAAGACGATCCTGGAACTCGCTGGCTCGGCCGCCCTGCTCGGGGCCTTCGCGCTGATCGAGTCGCGCCATCGCGCCCCACTCGTGCCGCTCCGCATCTTCCGACGCCGAACGATTGTCGGCGCCAACGCCGTCATGCTCGTCTTCGGAACGCTCCCGTACGGGCTCGGCTTCACCCTCACCCTCTACGCCCAGCAGGTGCTCGGCTACTCGGCGATCAAGTTCGGGCTCACCTCGATCGTCTTCCCCGCGACGGCCGCCATCGGCTCGGTACTCGGCCAGTCGATCGTGCTCCGGGTCGGCTTCCGGCCAGTCGCCACCGTCGGCATGGCGCTCATGGGCGCAGGCGCGCTGCTCCTTAGCCAGGTCTCCGTCGGAGGCAGCTACTTCGGCGACATCTTCTTCGGGCTGCTCGTCTTCGGCCCCGGCGTCGGCCTCGCCTTCGTCACCGCCTCGATCGCCGCTCTAGCCGGCGTCCCCGAGCGGGAATCGGGGATCGCCTCGGGCCTCAGCAACACCGCCTTCCAGATCGGCGCCGCACTCGGCGTCGCCATCGTCACCACCGTCGCCGTCACCCGCACCGACGACTACCTCGCCGCCAACGCCGGTGCGAACCCACTCGTCGCCCTGACCGAAGGCTTCCAGTCCGCCTTCCTCGCCGTCGGCATACTCGCCGGCGTCGGCGTAACGCTCGCGCTGCTGCTACTCGGTCGGCCACGCCGAGCCGACCAAGAGGAACTCGAGCCCGCGTCCATCTCCGCGGGGGACTGAACTTGGCCGACGCGCGGCGATCTCAAGCGTCGCGTCGTCGACCCAGTCAGCCTCTCCGCTTAGGAGCAGGACACCGAAGGTGAGCGCGTAGGCGTTGACCACCCACTCCAGCTCGGACGGGCTCACGCCGAGGTCCTGCTGGATCGACGGCAGCGCCACGTTCACGACCGTGTTGTCGAGCATGATCATGAACAGGCCGACAGCGACGGCCGCCAGCGTCCACCACTTGCGATTCTCGGCAGCGAAGAGTCGTGTCTTCATCGACGGTCTATCGTGCCTTTTGCGGGGCAGGTCTGCGCAGCAGATTCGGCGCCAGCCGAAACCTAGGCGAATCAGGGGTGGTCAGCGATCGCCTGAGTGGATACCTCCGGCGGTAGCTCGTCGTCGCGGGTGATGCGCCGCGGAAGCGTCCGAGGGAGGCGCGGGCACTCACCATGCGTGTCGGCGAAGCACACTCAGAGCTGCAGGAGGGAGGAGGCAGCGCACGAGGACCGCGTCGGCGTTTCCACCTACGGGTCGGACGCGCAATGAGTGCAGAAGATCGTCGCCGCCGTAGGGCCGCGTGGGCCTTACGGCGACTGCGGCAGCTTGGGCGAGCGGCGCGTCACCGGAGCGGAGGGCGGCGGCACGACTGGCCCGATGTCCCCGTCCGGCGCCTCGTCTACGTCGACGATCACCGGCGCGTGGTCGCTAGGCCCGCTTCCCTTGCGGGCCTCCCGGTCCACCCAAGCCGCTAGGACACGGCCGGCGACCGTCTCGCTGGCCAATACCAGATCGATCCGCATGCCGAGGTCCTGATGGAACATCCCCGCCCGGTAATCCCAATAGGTGAACACCCGCTCGTTCGGCCAGCGATCGCGCACGACGTCACGCAAGCCGAGCGCCTGGAGCTCCGCTAGGGCCGCCCGCTCGAGGGGGGTGACGTGGGTCTGTCCGACATAGGCCTCGGGATCGAACACATCGTCGTCGGTCGGTGCGATGTTCATGTCGCCACATACGACCGTCGCTTCCGGGCCGGCGGCAACCATCTCCCGCAGCGAAGCCAGCCAGGCGAGCTTGTACTGGTAGTGCTCCGAGTCCGGGACGCGCCCGTTCGGTACGTACACCGAGACCACCCGGATGCCGCCACACGTAGCAGAAACCAAGCGCGACTCTGGACGCGGGAAGCCCGGCACACCGGCAAGTCCCACCGCCACGTCATCGAGACCCACACGGGAGAGGATCGCGACTCCATTCCACGTCGCCTCGCCGTGAACTGCGACGGTGTAACCGCGGTCTCGGAGCTCGTCGCCGAGCAGGTCGAGGAACGCATCGTCTGCGAGCTTGGTCTCCTGCAAGCAAGCCACGTCCGGCCGCCGCTCATCCAGCCAGGGCAGCAGCCGCGGCACGCGCTGTTTGACCGAGTTGACGTTCCAGGTCGCGATTCGCACCGACGCCACGGTATCGGCACGGCCGAGGGCGGCTCCTCGCCGAACCCGGTGGCCGCTTCGACGGATCGTCCAACCGAGCTGGGCCGGGGCCCTGCTCGAACCGTTTACCGTCGCATCCTTCTGCCCGGCCTTCTTCCGTGCTCGGAAACCATCAAACTCCGCCGCCGCCGCCGCCGGCTACGTCCTCCTCGATCCAGCAAGCGGTCGCACGGGTACGCTCGCGTAAGCCTTAGCCGCCGGCGCGTCCTAGGCGCTCGCCGACACGCTGCTACCTGAGGCGAACGAGGTCGAAAGTGTGCTGACCGGCTTTCTCGTCGGTCGGCAGGTTCGCGATCTCAATCGCTCTCGACGGATCTAGGCCGCGCTCACGCCGACGTTCGCGCCGGGACGTCGATGACCGGAGGTCGCTGCGGGGTCTGCACGGCGGTCGCTCCGCGCCACCTGCTTCACGCGGATGCTGCGCTTCTCTCCTTCGCTGCTAGCCGAGCCGCGCGCGGGCGAGGCGCTCGGCTGCGGCCTCCGTCGTGATCCCTTCCGCTTCGGAGCGCCAGTAGATCGCGGCCAGAGTCTCGCCGATCCCGGCGAGTCGCGTCTCAACGGTCTCGCTATCCCAGCGGAGCGCCTCCGTACCCCACGCGTAGAGCACACCGCCCGCGTTGATCACGTAGTCGGGCGCGTACAGGATTCCGGCCTCCTGCAGCCGAACGGCGTCTGCGCTCTCAGCGAGCGTGTTGTTCGCGCTCCCCGCGACGATACGGCATCGCAGACGGGGAATCGTCTCGGCGTTCAGCGTCCCGCCGAGAGCGCAGGGCGCATACACGTCGCACTCGATGCCGATGACCTCCTCGGGAGGTATGACCTCGGCGCCGATTCGCTCGGCCAGGGCATCGACCCGCTGTAGATCGATGTCGGCGACGAGCACGCGGGCGCCCGCTTCAGCAAGCTGTTCCGCGAGCCGCGCGCCGACGTCGCCGACTCCCTGGACAAGAACGACTCTTCCGTCGAGATCCGGCGAGCCGAGAAGGTAGGACACCGTGGCGCGGATCCCGTGGAACACGCCGCGCGCGGTGTATGGGCCTGGGTCGCCCGAGCCGCCCCGCACCTCGCTGCGGCAGAAGACGTACCGGTGCCTCTCGCCGATGACGTCCATGTCGGCCGTCGTTGTGTTCACGTCGGGACCGGTCTGGAAGTTCGCACCGAGCGAGGCGGCGAGCTCGCCATAGCGACGGAGAAGGCGGCGGCGCTCGGTGCCCTCCGGAGGCGACGGAACGGCCAGCACCGCCTTCCCGCCGCCGAAGGGGACGTCGGCGGCAGCCATCTTCAACGTCATCGCCTCCGAGAGTCGCATCGCATCCTCGAGCGCGGCCGCAGGACTCGGATACGTTTTCACCCGTGTTCCGCCGGCCGCCGGCCCGCGCTTGGTCGAGTGGAGACAGACGAACATCCACGTTCCGCTGGGCGCGTCGAATGAGGCGACAACCTCCTCGCCGTCCCACGAGCGGATGAGCTCCTCCAGCATCTGGAGAACTTACTCCTGCCGTCCCGTTCGCCGGACGCCCCCACCCGGCCTTGCGCCTGGGTCTTCGGACGCGACTAATGCGCCGTCGGTCGCCCTCTTCGCTCGCCGCCGCGGTCGGCCCGCGAGGTGCCCGACCGAGGGCATATTGAGTTGTCGGTCTAGGCGACTACCGCGAGTATGGATGAGAGTACGGACTGGTCTCCACGACCTGCAGCTCATTGCAGTTTGTTTCACCGTGGACAGCGCGGCGCCAAGGTCGCCCAGATCGATCTCGCCCGCCGCCTCGCCGAAGCAATCTGGCACATGCTCACCCGCGACCAACCCTTCGCTCCCAAAGGCGCCGCCGACCCCTTGCCGCCTGACGGTCCTTAAGGAGATGCGCTACTGGAGCGAACTCCATCGGCCTTGTCCTCGCACCAGGAGGCGATAAAGAGATGAGCCCTGCTCGCCACCCTCACAGAACCCGCCCGCCCAGGGCTGGGCGATGCACCAAGCAAGCATTTGACATACGGCCCTTCTTCATAGAGGGGGTCGACGGTGGAGTCCGTCAGAGGGACTGAAGTTAAGAAAGTACCTGCAAATCGAGTTGTGTTGTTGTCTCAATAAGCATCGCAGAGCACCGCCGGTTAGCGTCGGGAACACTGTCCGAGTTCGCCGTATCGCCCGCAAACTGCCTGCAAATAGCCTGACGCCCGGTTCGACGGAGCACCTCCTTTGAATGAAGGAGGCCGCGGGTTCAAATCCCGCCGTCCCGAGAAAGAAAAGCCCCGGAAACGACGCTTTTCCGTTGCCTGAGCCGAAACGGCTACTGCCGATTGGTAAGAGAAATGGTCGGACGGCAGATGTTCTCCGATTCGCGCGACGGCAAGCCTCCTAGACCCTTCACCGACCACTCGCAGGCCCTGAAAGGCTCGCGTCTAGTCGGCCAGGCGGAGTTCCGAGCTGACGGCGGGGAACGTGATCCCGCTTCCGACACACCGGACGCTCCGGCTGGTCGGCGTCCGCGAGCAAGCGACCATGGCCTTCGACTGCCCGACCCCTTTGTCACCTGAAGGCCCAGCGGTACCCTGCTTCTGCGAGTTTCTGTGGCCTCCGTCTACCGCTTTCTGCTCATGCTCCGGAACGGCGAAGCGGCTGACCCTCCCGCGTTTGTGACGGCCCAGGCGGACTGGACGCCGGGCGATGCGTTCGTGGCAGCCAACGGCCGTACGTTCCGCATCGTGGAAACGGACGGCGAAGTGGAAGCGGCCGGGATGCTGCTCTTCGACGCGATCTGGACGGTGGAACCGGCCGAGGAGTACGGAAAGCCGACCTCGGCGAGCAGGCGGCCTTAGATGTTCGGCTCGCGGGCCGGGCCTACCGACTGGGGCGGCGCGTCACGCGCAAGGCTTTCGAGCCGATCCCGCGCGAGCTTCCGAAGCGGGACAACGCGAGCCGTAGTCTCGTCCTGCCTACGCACCACCGCTGCCGGAACACGGTAGTCAGCGGCATAAAGCGTGGTGATCGACAAAGGTGACCCGCTCGCCATGCAACCACAACCGCTCGCCGCGCAGGAAGTGCTGGCTCGCCATCAGTCCGCAGCGTAAAGAACACAGGCCGCACACGTGGGTAGATCCGGTGAACTCCCCGGCTTCGCGCCCACCACCGCAAGACGCGACCATCGGCGGAAAAGGGACAACCGCAAACGAAGCGCAAGTTTGGGCAAGGGCCAGGGTCTACATAGACGGCTGCGAAGCCGGGGCTGGGCTTTGGCCGGATAGCCCATGCCGCGTCAAGCCTGCCGGTGAGAAAGGGCCTGCGCGTCCGTCTGCGGTCCCGTAGCTGTCGACACGAACCTCTCGCGCCGTGCGGGATGGGCGCTCAGGCCCAGCTCAACGGGATCTCCCGAAGGAGGAACGATTTGTAAAAGCCTCGTAAACCTGACGCTTGGGGGCTATGCAATCGGGACTTTGCGGGAACAGGCCCCGTGCTGAAGCACCAACCTAAAGGGGGAACCAAAAGATGAAGAAGTTTCTAATCGCCGGCGTCGTTGCGACAGCGCTCGCCTTCGCCGTCTCGGCATCTGCGGCGCTGGTTCCGGGCGTGTTCGACCCGGGCAACACGGGTTGCGTAAAGGCGACGTACATCAAGAAGACGAAGACGTTGCACCTGGAGAAGAACTGCGCGACCGCCACGAACGCGGCCGCAGGCGCCGACATCACTCGTGTGAGTGGCCAGACGTTCCAGTCGGCGTCGTTCACGCTGGCGAGTGCGACGCAGTGTCAGGGCGGCTCCCCCCGGTTCAACGTCGTGACCACGACCGGTGTGTTCTTCCTTGGCTGCAATAACGTCACGCCGACTAGCAATGCGAACGGGACTGCGACCTACACGTTTACGGCCGCGACGCTCGCCGCAGCCGGCCCGCAGGTTCCGACGCCGACCGGAACGATCCAGTCCGTAAGCGTGCTCATCGACGTCCAAGGCACCGCTGACCTCAGGAAGGTCACCTTCAACGGCAAGGTGCAGAAGCCGGCACCGGGCAAAGCCGACTTTGCCCGCCCCTGCAAGAAGGGCGGCTGGAAGAGCTTTACGAACCCGACCTTCAAGAACCAGGGTCAGTGCGTCAAGCACCTGGTTCACGGTAGGAACGCAGCGAAGAAGAAGGGCAAGTAGAAACCCAGACGTGCACCTACCTCTTAGCGAGAGCCCCGTACACATACGGGGCTCTCGTTTGTCTCAGCAGGTCTTAGTACCGGTGGCTGGTCGCGTCGTCGTCGCGGACGTGAACCAGTTGAAGCGTCCTTCCCCGTCCGAAGCATTTTGTCTCTCGCGACGGAGTACCGAGGCCCCCACCTACGCCGCCTTCCCCAGCTCGCGCGAGAGCTCCTCGAGGCGCTCGAGCCGCTTCTCGAGCGGCGGGTGGTCGGCGAACAGCTCGAAGCGGCGCCACCCACGCTGCCGAACGGGAAGGATGCAGAGCGCCTGCACCGCAAGCCCTCCGCGAAGGTCACCGCGAGGCGGCCGTCCGCCGAGCTTCTGGAGTGCGCTCATCAGCTGCTCCGGTGCGCCGGTGATCAACGCGGCGCCGCGGTCGGCGATGTACTCGCGATAGCGCGACAGCGTCCACATGGCCGTGAGGCCGATGAAGAAGAACGGCCAGTAGAGGAGCAGGAAGAAGATCTTTCCGCGGATGTCGTCGGCATTCCACATCGCCGAGCCGAGCAGCGCCGGAGCACTGACGAACGTCATGACGATGCCGTCGCGGTTCGCGACATGCGCGAGCTCGTGGGCGACGACGGCCTCGAGCTCGGCCGTGGTCAGGTCGCGGCGCAGCAGCTCGGTCGTGAAGGCCACCACCGCTCTGCGCTCGGTCAACCCGACGCTGAAGGCGTTCGGCGCCCACGAGCGCGCGATCGCCACGCGCGGCGCCGGGAGGTCGGCCTGCGCTGCGACCCGAGCGACGATCGACTGCAGCTCGGCGTGCTCATCAGAGCTGATCAGTTTCGCTTGGGCCGCACGGAGCCCTATCGACTCGGATTTCAGCAGCTGCTCGGCGAGGGCAATCGGGCCCGCGACACCGAAGAACCCGAGCGCGAGGAGGTTCTGCCACGACGGATCCCGCGTGACCCCGACGACCATGAGTAGGAGCAGCGCCATGATCAGCAGGTACCAGAGCAGGATCGGGAAGAGCGCGATCCCCATCCGGATCGTCAGGCCGATGTCGCGGCCGTATGGCCGGCGCTTCACGGGCGGCAGGTTAGAGGTTGACTGGGCTACGAACTCGACAAGCCCCGAGGGCCCGTGCCGAGCGTGGGCTTTCGGTGGAGATGAAGGTGCGGACGGGCGCACGGCTTGGCGAACTGCTCGGAGCCCGGTACGCCGACATCGACAAGGAAGGCGTCTGGCACATCCGGGGCCAGTGGACGAAGGACGGTGGGTGGGTGGACTACGCGAAGACGGAGAAGAGTATTCGCTGCGTCCCGCTCGCCCCCGAGTTGCGGAAGAAGGTTGCGGCTCGGAAGCTGCGTCGTGGCGAAGGTGACGACGGCTACATCCGCGCCACCCATGCGGGCGGTAATCCGATGCCGCACAAGGGCTTCCGCAAGGCGTGGAACCAGGCGGTCACGGCCGCGAAGTTGAACGACGGGCCGAAGGTGACACCGCACGATGCCGCCACATGTTCGCGTCCGAGACGGCCTACCGAGGGCTTGCGTCGGACGACGTGTCCGAAGTCCTGGGCCACACGTCACCGGCAATCACCGAGAAGATCTACACCCATGCCTTCAACCGGGCCGAGCGCGAAGAGCGCATCCGGCGGGCGATGGGCGAGGCGATGGGCGGGTGATGGTAAGAAAATGGTCGGAACATATGGGTACGGACGGGCACACAGCTCACGGCTACAGGCCGGCTTTCCGCTCAGGTAAGCCTGATGGCTACTGACGGCTAGCGCCGCCTTCTGCTTTGAACGGAGGGCTCGGTGAAAACTGCTCGATGGTGACCAGGTTCCCTCGTGGCCGCGCGCATAGCGCAGTACTGAGTAGGCGCGTCCGGAGTTGCGCTCCACGGCCCGCCGCCAGATGATCACCCCTTGCGTGCGATCGTCGTCGGGGCAGGAATCGCCGGACTGAGCGCCGCGATCGCCCTGCGCAAGACAGGCAATGAGGTTGTCGTGCTGGAGCGGGCGCCGCGCATTGACCCGGTCGGCGCAGGAATCACTCTCTTCGCGAATGCGATGAGGGCGCTCGATAGGCTCGGCGTTGGCGAGGCGGTCGCGGCCCGAGGCGCCGCGGCAACCCGAAGCGCGATCCTGACCTGGGAGGGCCGTGAGCTGACCCGGGTCCCTTCGGACTTGCTCGAGGGCACGATCGCCCTCCACCGAGCCGATCTGCAAGCCGAGCTCGCAGCCGCAAGTGGCGAAGTGCGCCTCGGCGTGGAGGTCACGGCCGTCGAACAGGGCGAAGACGGAGTCGTCGCCAGAAGCACCGACGGTAGTGAAGAGCGAGGCGATCTGCTGATCGGCGCCGACGGGCTGAGCTCGGTCGTCCGTCGCGCGATCGCCGACGTGCCGATCCGCTACGCCGCCTACACGGCCTGGCGGGGAGTCTCCCCCGTGCCGGTGGAAGCCGGGCGCCTGACCGAATCGTGGGGAGTCGGCGAGCGCTTCGGGCTCGTCGACATCGGTGGTAGACGGACGTACTGGTTCGCGACCAAGAACGCGCCCGAAGGCGAGCCCGAGGAGCCGCAAGAACGGAAGGCGGAGGTCGTTCGTCGCTTCTCGGGCTGGCACGAGCCGATCGCAGCGGTCGTCGAGGCGGCCGACGAGGGCGCCATCCTGCGGAACGACGTCTACTACCTCGAGACGCTTCCGCGGTGGAGCGACGGCCGCGTCGTCCTCATCGGCGACGCCGCCCACGCGACCACGCCCGGCGTCGGACAGGGCGCGGCGCAAGCGATCGAGGACGCCATCGTCCTCGCCGATCGGCTCGCACAGAGCGACGAACTCGCGACCGCGCTCGCCGAGTTCGAGGCGATCCGCCGACCGCGTGCCGATGCTGTCCTGAAGATCTCCCGCCGCGTCGACAAGGCCGCCCAGCTCGCGAGCCCACTCGGGTGGCGTCTCAGGAACGCCGTCGTCCGCCGGCTGCCCGAACGCGCCCAGCGCCGTGAGCTCGAGCCGCTCGTCCGCCACGAGCTCTGATCTAGAGCCGAAGACGCTCGTAGCCCGTGTCGACGTCAGCGGCTGATCTCTCGCTCGTTCCGCCATTCGCGGAACTCGCGACGGCAGTCGCTGTTGCGGGCGGTGGGGCGCACTCGCCAATGAGTTCGTTCAGTCGCAGCGCTGCTCGGCGCCCCAGCGCTCGGAAGGTTCGCGCGTCAGTAGAGCGCAGTCGCCAGCCGCCGCCGATACTGCACGGCAAGGGGGTGCTCCTGGCCCAGCTCGCGGAAGAGGCCGACCATCAGCCGCCGGAGCCGCTCACGTTCCTCGGGGGCCGCCCCTTCCACCTTCTCGAGCAAGAGGGCGAGAGCGCGCTTGCGGTCGCCGTCGTTGAGTGCGCCCACGACGTCGGGCCAGACCCCCTCTGCGCGAAGCCCTTCGATGAGCTCCGCGGCCTCCGAGGGAGCGGTTAGCTCGTCGAGGAAGCGCGCGACGACAGCTGGCGGAGCCGCGCCGACGAACTCGGAGACGACGTATCCGTTCCGGAACGCCCTGACCGCCGGGATACCGCGCACGTCGTACCGGGCGGCCAGGTCCTGGTTGGCGTCGACGTCGACCTTCGCCAGAACGAGCTGACCGCCCCGCGCCGCCACCTCGCGCTCGAGCACGGGCCCGAGCGTTCGGCACGGCGCACACCACTCGGCCCAGAAGTCGACTACGACCGGCACCTCCGCCGAACGCGCGACGACCTCCCGCTCGAAGCTCTCGGTGTTCACGTCGATCGCCATCGATTCTCTGTAGCAAA
>DASSXA010000233.1:0-4763 GCA_035704315.1 Gaiellaceae bacterium | reverse complement strand
CCCGCCGCTGGCGGGACATGCCGAAGGTGGTGTTCTCCTCGACGATCAGCACGGTCGACTGGAACACCCGCCTGGTCACCGGCGACGCGGTCACCGAGATCACCCGGCTCAAGGCCGAGGATGGCGGCCCCATTGACATCGGCGGCGCCACACTCGCCGCAGCGGCCATGCGGGCCGGGCTGATAGACGAGTACGTGTTGGCCACCGCACCGGTCTTGGTGGGCGGCGGCACGCCGTTCTTCACGGCCCTGGACAACTGGGTGAACCTGAACCTGGTGGAGACCCGGACGTTTCCCGACGGCGTGCTCCTGACCAGGTACGAAACCAGGCGCTGAATACCCGACCTCGGATCGGCGCAGGCTCGGGCCACCCAAAGGTCACCGGGACGACCGAGAGCGGCGAGCTTGGCGTCAACGGGCGAAGAGCCTGGCGTCACCCCGCGCAGATAAGCGGTCAAGGCACCGTCCTCGCGTAGAGAGAGATTGTCTAGAACGACCTGAACGTCAGGAACGCCTACCGGAGGCGTTGGAAGCCCTCAGGCAGGCCCAGGGAAGTGGCTGTTCCGGTTAGGTGGCCCGCTCCGCTCACGCCAGGCGAAAGGGCTTGGCTAAGCCAAAAGGCGGGCGAGCGTGCGTGGGACAGGCGGGACATCCGGCCGTCCGTAAACGGACACGTGGGACGGAGTAAACGGACATGCGGGACATGCGGGGCGGGCGTTACGTAACACGCCGTTACGCCGCCAGCGTTACGAAAAGCCGTCCGGAAACCCCCTGTCCGGAAACTCCCTGTCCGGAAACCCGGCTGCTGATCACAGCCAGATCACGCCTCCGGCAAGCCCGCACCGGCAGAGGCCTGGCGTAGGGACTCCCTGCTAGGCCCGCAGGCGTCACGGCCCAGCGAGTACTGGCCCAGCAGGGTCAGGGCTCAGCGGTTCTGACCCAGCGGTCGGGGCTTAGCAGGCAGGAGGCCGACCCGAATCGCGTCCGATCACGCGCGCTGAAGACCACCCCCGGGGGGCACCCCCCGTCCCCACCCCCGCACAGGTGAGGCTCACAGGCCGGGACTTTCTTAGGGAACCTGCCGCTGAGGGAGAAATGCCGTTCGCGTTTCGCTGAGCCTGCCCCTGAGAGAGAAGCCCCGTTTCCGTTCCCCAACTAGCTCGGTTCTGAAGGCCCCCGACAACGAAGGAGGTTCTCTGTCCCCTTTTTGGCCGAAGCGTTCGGCCCGATACGCCTGAGCGGGGCCTAAAGGTTCAGGCATAAGGGACGCTGGCGTAGGTCAGGGTGTGTCGCTTGGGCTGCGAGAATCCGGTTCTTGACCGAAGCGCGGCTTGAGGACGCTGGCTCCGGGCTCGCCCCCGTCACCGAGGGCTGGTTCGTCGTCAACGTGCGCGATGCCGAGTGGTTCTCTTCGGAGACCAGGGGCGCGGCGTGCTGGTTCGCGAACGAGTACGGCGACTCTCCGGTGGAGTTCCCGCAGTTGGGGATCAACGTGACGGTCCTCGAGCCTGGCCAGAGCGGGGTCTATCACGCCGAGGCGAATCAGGAGGCGTTCCTCGTTCTCGGAGGCGAGTGCAGGCTGCTCGTCGAGGGCGAGGAGCGACGCCTTCGAGCCTGGGACTTCTTCCACTCGCCTTCCTGGACGGAGCACGCGTTCGTGGGAGCCGGCGACAGCCCGTGCGCGATCCTGATGGTTGGCGCACACGTAAGCCCGGAAGGGCGCTACCCGGTCTCGGAACTCGCGGCGCGCTACGGGGCGAGTGTGGAGAAGGAGACATCCGATCCAGAGCAGGTCTATGCGACGGCCGAGCGGTTCCGGCGAGGGCGGCCGCCATACTGGTCGCGCCTGCCCTGGGGCTAGAGCCGTTCGCCGTAAGACTCGGGGGACAGCTGGCCCAGGCGACTAGACCGACGTTCTCCACGCCCTTGTTTGCGGGCGCCTTCGGCACGATCCGCCTGGGGCGCTAGAGGTACGGGCCTTTTGTTTACCGGGGCGGTTGTTCGAACCGATTCGGGTTTTTGTAAGGCGCCTCCACCAGCGGACGCGGCGATGCCGACGAGGCCGAGTAGCCCCGTCGGCATCGCCGAGTCGTTACTGGCAGACGAGCTCGCGGATTTCGCTCAGCGTCTTCTGAGCGTCTCCGGAGGATGCCTCGCGGATGACGATGTCGCCCTCTGAGCCGGGACTAAGGGCGGCCTCGATCAGGTCGGCGATCGGGCTGCCGAGCCGGTAGATGCGGACTTGATGTTCTTGCCAGTCGGGTAGCTCCGCCGGGTAGTGGCCGAGACCCATGCCCCGAAGGGCCTTGCTGATATTCGTCCGGACGTGCACACCGAGTCGCCCTGCTCCGTGGGCGTCGCGAACGTCGAGCATCCGGAACGACGCGACCCCACCTTGGGCGTCGACGTGATCCTTGATCTCCTGCAGTGATGCGAACTTGCCGATCTTTCCTCACCTTTCCTTTCTATCCTTGCGCTCTACTCAGGATCATAGTAGCCACATATCAACTGGCTGATCTAAAAGACAAATCATTTCTTGTGCGATCCGGGCTGGTTCGTAGCCACGGCACCTACCGGGAGGCTCAAGACACGAACGGCCGCCCTCGGCAGGGACGGCCGCCTCACTCCATGTCAGACGCTCTTTCGGACACGTCGGCGTCTGATGCGAACGACCTGAAGCGTTCAGTCGGCCCTTGCGATGGGCATCCATACCTGGTATACATACCCAGTATGTTCGAGCTGAGGATCCAATCATGAGCGTTCCCCACGCGCTGCTCGCCCTCCTCAGCGAGGGTCCGAAGTACGGCCTGCGGCTCCAGAACGAGTTCGAGTCGCGGACGGGCGAGGTTTGGCCGCTGAACGTCGGGCAGGTCTATACGACGCTGCAGCGTCTCGAGCGAGACGGGCTCGTCGAGAGCGACGGCGAAGGCGAACCGTCGCAGAAGCAGAAGCGCTACCGGATCACCCCCGCAGGGACCTACGAGCTGGCCGACTGGCTGCGGACGCCGCCCGACCTTGTCCCTCCGCCGCGGGACGAGCTCGTGATCAAGGTGCTGGTCGCACTACAGATCCCCAGCATCGACATCCGCGAGCTCCTGCAGGCGCACCGTCGGCACGTGATCGAGGTCATGCAGCGCTACACGCGGATCAAGGCCGAGGCCGAGGAGGACGACGTGCCGCTTGCACTCGTGGCCGATGCCGAGCTTTTCCGGCTCGAAGCGATCGTCCGCTGGCTCGACGCCGCCGACGTCCGCTTGAAGCAGCTGCCGTCCACCACGCCGGCCCCCGTGGTCGACGTGCCTCTCGAACCAACACGCACGATGGAGGTTTCGCAATGACAAGCGCACTCGAACTGCGCCAGGTATCGAAGATCTACGGCTTCGGGCCAAGCGAGGTGCACGCGCTCAGCGAGGTCGACCTCGCGGTCGAGCGCGACGAGCTCGTCGCCGTCATGGGGCCGAGCGGCTCGGGCAAGAGCACCCTCTTGACGATCGCCGGCAGCCTCGAGGACGCGACGAGCGGCCAGGTGCTCGTAGACGGGACCGATCTCGCGGCCGTCTCGCGCTCGGACCGGGCGAAAATGCGACGCCGCTCGATCGGCTACGTGTTCCAGGACTTCAACCTGCTCCCGGGGTTGAAGGCGATCGAGAATGTCACCCTGCCACTCGAGCTCGACGGCGTCTCGTCGAAGGCTGCACGCGCGGCGGCCCTGGAGGCGCTCGAGGAGCTCGCTGTGGCGAACCACGCCGATCGCTTCCCCGACGAGCTCTCGGGCGGCGAGCGCCAGCGGGTTGCGATCGCCCGTGCGATTGTCGGCGAGCGCGCGTTGCTGCTCGCCGACGAACCGACCGGCGCCCTGGACTCCGTGAACGGCGAGGCCGTCATGCGCCTGCTGCGCGCCGCAACGCATCGGGGCGTCGCGGGTGTCGTCGTGACCCACGAGGCGCAGCTGGCGTCCTGGGCCGACCGGGTCGTCTTCCTGCGCGACGGCCACGTCGTCGACCAGACGGCCGCTCCTGAAGGTCCCGAGTCGCTCCTCGCGGCTGGTGATCGGCGATGACGACGCTCGCTCACCGGTCAGCGTTGGGCGGACCGAGAATCGGCGGGTTGGCCGCCCGCCGCGCAATCGTCCGCTGGGCGAGGCGCATGTTCCGCCGCGAATGGCGGCAGCAGCTCCTCGTGCTGACGCTTCTCGCCGTCGCCGTCACTGCCGCCATCGGCAGCATCACGATCGCCTACAACTCGGTTCCCGCCGACAACAGCGGCTTCGGCTCGGCCAACCAAGTGCTCTCGCTCAACCCCTCCGATCCGCGAGAGTTCCAGGCGGCGCTCGACTCCGCGAAGCAAGCGTTCGGAACGTTCGACGTCATCGGCCACCGCTCCGTGTCCGTCCCGGGCAGCGTCGAGTCGCTGGATTACCGCTCGCAGACCCCCGGCGGCACCTACACCGGCGAGCTGCTCGCGCTCAGAAGCGGCCGCTACCCGGTGGGGCCCCGGGAGGTCGCCGTCACCGACGGAGTGGCGGAGTCTCTACGGCTCGAGATCGGATCGACGCTGGCCCTCGACGGCCGGCGACGGACCGTCGTCGGCATCGTCGAAAACCCGAGCAAGCTGAGCGACGAGTTCGCTCTCGTCTCGCCCTCTTCGGCGAGCCCTGAGGTGGTCGACCTGTTCGTCGATGCGAGCGAGGCGGAGCACGACTCCTTCGTCCGATCCCTGGGCGACCGCTCCAGCTCTGTCTATTCGGGCTCCATGATCAGGGGG
>DASSXA010000231.1:0-2260 GCA_035704315.1 Gaiellaceae bacterium | reverse complement strand
GACGCGGGCCTGATCCGCTTCCTGATGCGCGAGCGCCACGGGACGCCCTTCGAGCACAACGCCTTCCGCTTCCACATCCGCGCGCCGATCTTCGTTGCGCGTGAATGGTTCCGACACCGCGTCGGCTCATTCAACGAGTTTTCGATGCGCTACGCGAAGGCGACCGACGACTTCTACGTGCCGAAGCCCGAAGACGTCCGCACTCAGGTCGGCAAGCCCGGCGCTTACTCGTTCGAGCCGGTGAGCGACGACGTTGCGGAGACGACTCGCGAGGAGCTCAGGCAGGTCTACGAGATTGCGTTTGCGACCTACGAGCGGCTCGTCGAGCTCGGCGTCGCCAGGGAGCTCGCGCGGGCGGTGCTTCCGGTCGGCGCCTACACCGAGTTCTATTGGACGGTCAACGCGCGGGCGCTCATGAACTTCCTCTCACTGCGGAACTCCGAGAACGCGCAGCGAGAGATCAGGCGGTATGCCGAGGCGTGCGAGCACTTCTTCGCCGAGCGTATGCCTGTGACCCACGAGGCGTTCGTCGCCTCGGGACGCATTGCGCCCTAGGCGCGCGTAATCCCCTTCGACCAGAGGACCGGTGTCTCGTCGTGGGTGCGCGCGTGCCAGAGCGTGACCATCCAGCCGTCGAAGCCTTCCAGGTCGTAGGCGGCCAACATCTTCAGCGCCGTTTCTCGCCTGCCTGCGACGTTGAAGGTGCTGCAGGTGACGATTGGCTTGTCTCCTTTGGTCAGCGCGAGCCGGTAGTAGTCGCCGGAGTCGAGCTTCCGCAAACCGCGAACCGTCAGCACCATCGGCAGGTTGCCGTCCGCGTCGCGGGCGCCGATGTCGACCTCGCCTCCGGCCGCTCCCGAGCCGGTCAGCGCCACGGTGTTCTCGGCCTGGAGCGCCTCGCTCGAGTCCGACCCCGAATTGCCGGCGAGATAGCCGAGCGTGAAGGCCGCGACCAACGTTGCCCCGATGAGGACGAGCGCCAACCCGAGTCGGCGTCGTGGGAGCTGGAAGACGTTGTGTCGCTCCTCGCCCGGAGGCGCCTTGCGCGCGACGCTCGGAGTCAGGTCCGGCGGGGGGCCGGCCTCCACCAGCAACTGGTGGACACGCTCGAGCCGCGCCCGCTCGGCAGGATCGTCGACCGCGCCGACCAGCTCGTCGAAGTCGGGCTGGCGCGTCACAGCCGAACCGCCTGACTATGTGCGTGTCGACCGGTCATTGCAGACGGCCGCACGGGCAAAGCCCGTACCGCCTGACAGAGACACCGCAAGCGGCGTCTCACAGAACGTCCTCCAGCATGTCCGCGAGCCGGGCGAGCCCGGTCCGCGTGCGCGTCTTGACCGTCCCGAGCGGGATGCCGAGGAACTCGGCGATCTCGGACTGGGAGCGCTCGCCCCAGTAGGCGAGCTCCAGCACGACGCGCTCGCTGTCGGGTAGGTCACCAAGGGCGGCGTGCACGCGCCAGGCGACCCAGCCCGACTCGGCGCGCTCGGCAGGCGTGTCGACGTCGGCCTTCTCGTCGACGCCCTCCACTGGGGGCTCTCGTCGCGCCCGGCCGTTGTCCACGATCGCGTTGCGAGCGACCGCGTAGAGCCAGGGGGCTCCGGGCCCGCGCTCGGGGCGATAGCTCCCTGCCGCGCGCCAGACCGAGGCGAACGTTTCCTGGACGGCTTCCTCGGCGCGGCCTCGATCTCCAAGCCTCCGCAGCGCCAGGCCGAACACCGGGCGGGAGTAACGCTGGTAGAGCGCTTCGAATGCGTTCCGATCCCCCGAGCCGACTCTCGTGATCAGTTCCCCGTCGCTGATCTCCGACCTCACGGGCCGAATGGTTACCGCTGGAGACGCAGGCGGCAAGCGCTCCGCCAAGGATCCGCTGGAAAGGGACATTCTGTTGGTGTCTACGGAAGAGGCGTCTCTGCGGATCTGAGGAGCACGCCGCCGTCGACGACCAGCGTCGTCCCGGTGATGAAGTCAGCCGCGGCGAGAAAGACGACGGCGTCGGCGACATCCTCCGGCGAGCCGATCCGGCGCAAGAGAGTCTCCGCGGCGCGGCGCTCGACTTGCTCCGGCTCGACGGCCACTGGCCCGGGAGCGATTCCGCAGACGCGGACCTCCGGAGCGAGGGCGCGCGCGAAGACGCGGGTCAGCATCGCCTGAGCAGCTTTGGCCGCGCAGTGGGGCGCAAAGGACGGCCAGGGCTGGTACGCGGCGACATCCTCGATCATGACGACGACTCCGCCCGACTCGCGGAGGAGCGGGGCCG
>DASSXA010000192.1:0-3365 GCA_035704315.1 Gaiellaceae bacterium | reverse complement strand
GGTCTTGCGCACGCGCGCGCTGGAGAAGGAATACGGCCACGGCGAAGGCCGCGTACGTGCGCTCGACGGAGTCGAGCTGGAGGTGCCATCGGGCGAGACCCTGGCCGTGATGGGGCCGAGCGGCTCCGGGAAGTCGACTCTTTTGCACCTGCTCGGCGGCCTGGAACGGCCCTCGGCCGGGGAGGTGTGGCTGGCCGGGCGCCGCATCGACGAGCTGAGCGAGAAGGCTCTGGCCCGGCTGAGGCGCCACGCGATTGGCTTCGTCTTCCAGGCCTTCCACTTGATGGAGGAGCTCACCGCCGCCGAGAACGTGGAGGTGCCGGCGCTGCTGGCAGGCCGCTCGCCACGGGCGGCGCGACGCCGGGCCACGGAGCTCTTGGAACGGGTCGGGCTCACCGATCGGGCCCGGCATCTGCCGTCGGCGCTCTCGGGCGGCGAACGGCAGCGGGTCGCGATCGCCCGTGCGCTCAGCAACGAGCCGTTGGTCGTCCTCGCCGACGAACCGACCGGCAACCTCGACAGCGCCGCCACCCTCGACGTGCTCCGGCTGCTCGACAGCCTACGCTCGGCCGGCCAGACATTGCTGATCGTCACCCACGACTCCCGGATCGCTGCCACTGCCGACCGGTTGATCTCGATGCGCGACGGCGCCTTCGTCGAGGAGACGAGGCTGACCCGGGGCAGCGGCGGGCTCGGCGAGCTCGCAGGACTGGAGGGCTGAGCCGTGGGCCGCCTTCTGCTCATCTGGCGCCTCGCCGCACGCGACCTGCGCCGGCGTCCGGTCGAGGCCGCGCTCCTCTTGCTAGCGATCGTGGCCGCCACCACCACCCTCACGCTCGGGCTCGCCCTGCACGGGGTGACGGACAAGCCCTACGAGAAGACCCGGGAGGCGACGAAGGGACCGGACGTGGTCGCAACCGCCGCCGCAGTCCCGCCGGAATTCGGCGGCCAGGCCGCGAACCTCACCGGCCTGAGGGCGCTGGCCAAAGCTCGCGGTGTAACCCGGAGCAGCGGACCGTATCCGGTCGTCTGGACCACGCTGAAGGTCGACGGCGAGACCGTCAACGTGCGGGCGGAGGGCCGCGGCACCGCACCGGCCCCGGTCGACCGGCCCAAGCTGACCCAGGGAAGCTGGGTCCGCGCCGGCGGGATCGTGGTCGAGGCCGCGTTCGCCGACGCGCTCGGCGTCGACGAGGGCGATTCGATCACCCTGAACCGCCGCACGTTCCGGGTCGTCGGCGTCGCGGTCACCGCCGCTGCTTCGCCGTACCCGAACTCCTGCCTTAGCTTCTGCGGGTTGTCGCCTGGCGACGCGGGGCTCGTCTGGCTGACACAGGCGGACGCGCGCAGCCTCGCCTCCGATGCGCGATCCCTCTCCTACGTCTCCTACCTGAAGCTGGCCGACCCGGCAGCGGCCCCGTCGTTCGTCGCCGAGCACAATCCGCCCGACAACGCACTCCTGAGCACGCGCCTATCCAACCCACCACCCGAACCCCCGTTGATGGAGTCTTGGCAGAGCATCAAGCAGCAGAGCGACCAGCTGGTGAAGACCCAGCGGCGAGTCGTGCTGACAGGCGCTTGGCTGCTCGGCCTGCTTGCGGTAGCCAGCGTCGCCGTGCTCGTCGGAGGCCGCATGGCCGACCAGATCCGCCGGGTCGGGCTCTTGAAGGCAGTCGGCGGCACGCCGCGTCTGGTCGCCGCCGTGCTGCTCGCCGAGTACGTGGCCGTCGCCCTACTCGCCGCGGCGGCCGGACTGGCGCTCGGTCGGCTGATCGCCCCACTGCTGATCGAGGGCAGCGCGGGCATGCTCGGGCGTGCCGCTCCACCGCCGCTGACCCTGTCCGCGATCGGCGTGGTGACAGCGGTCGCGCTTGCGGTCGCGGTCGCCGCGACCTTCGTCCCCGCCGTGCGCGCCGCCCGAATCAGCACGGTCCGCGCGCTGAACGACTCGGCCCGTGCACCGCGGCGCACCGCCTGGCTGATCGCGCTCTCGGCGCGACTCCCGGTCCCGCTGCTGCTCGGGTTGCGCACGGCCGCCCGGCGGCCACGCCGCGCCATCCTGGGTGTGATCAGCATCGCAATCTCGGTCAGCGGCGTCGTCGCCGCGCTGACCGCCTACGCCCAGCTCAACGTCGACCATCCCGGCACGGGCTCGGCGTTGGGCAGCTTTCGAGCCGACCGCTTGAACCAGGTGCTGCTGCTGGTCACGATCACGCTCGTCGCGCTCGCAGCCGTCAACGCGATCGTCATCACCTGGGCGACCGCGCTCGAAGCCAGGCACTCCTTGGCGTTGGCGCGGGCGCTCGGCGCGACCCCAGAGCAGGTCAGCGCAGGGCTCTCGGCGGCGCAGGTGCTCCCCGCCCTCGTTGGCGCCGCCCTGGGCATCCCCGGGGGCATCGCCCTCTTCGCCGCAGTCAGCGATACGAACGCGATCGCGCCGCCGCTCTGGCAGCTGCTCGCCGTCGTGCCCGGAACGGTCCTCGTGATAGGGGTCCTCACCGCTATCCCAGCCCGCTTCGGCGCCCGCCGTCCTGTCTCCGAAGTGCTCCGAGCCGAGCGTGCGTGAGGTCGTGGTCACCAGCCTCGTCTAAATCGCGCGACGCCCCATGAGAAAGGCCCCGTTTCCGGGGCCTTTCGATGGGTAGCGGGGCTGGATTTAAACCCGCGACTCTGGCCGTTATGTCCTATTGATCCACGCTACTGGGGCCCTCCGGACGGTGGGCCGGACGGCGGTCGAACGCCACGCGCCTCCGAGGTCCAAGACTGGAGCCTGCTGGTAAGCGTCGGAGCGACGACGCGCACTTCGTCCGCCTCCAGTACCTGACGGCGAGCTACCCGTAGTACTCACGCGGCATGCCGATGATCTCTTCGGGAGGAGATCCGATCTCCATGGCATCGACGAGCCGCGACGCGTCGACGCACGCGAGGGAACGGCTTCACTCAGTCGGCTCGTCCGATGTCGACCCGGACGACAGACCGCCAACCTTCCGCCGATAGTCGGGCAGATGGAGCTGTGCAAGCGTGTCGAGTGACGTCGACGCGAGTGCCGCCAGCCTCACGAGATTGGCCTCGTCCAGCTCGGTGAAGTCGCCCTCGAGCCGATCGGAGGCCTGGATGAATCCATAATTCGCGCCGTCCGATCCGATGAGGGGGACGGCCAGCCAGCCTCGCATCGGAGGATGCTTGTCGATCTCATCGCCGAAGTTCCCCCACTCGTCGTGGGCGCGGCGCTCCTCGTCAGTCAGCCGGATCGGCCGGCTGACCTCGTGTGCGTACGCGTGGATCCCCAATCCCTTGGCCGGTGCGCGGTAATCCGCCCATTCCGCGTACTTCTCGGAGAGGGAGAAGTACTTGCGGGCGTGAGC
>DASSXA010000138.1:0-11660 GCA_035704315.1 Gaiellaceae bacterium | reverse complement strand
TCTCCGGCGCGATCTCGGATCGCGGGTGGTTCGAGAGCCATTGGCGGTCCGGATTCCAAGGTTGCCACTCGCCGTTGGCTCGTTCCGTGCGCACGTCCACGTTGCACGGCAGGAAAGGAAGCATCTCGATTATCTGGGGTTGGACGCATTGGAGAGTCAATCGAGGTACCGAGCGGTACTCCGGGCTTGGTGGGCGAGGACGAGACAAAATTGCGCTGGGCGACCTTGGTCGCTTCGAAGGGAGGATGACCGGGACGGTCTGGCAGTAGCCCGCTCGCGCGAGACGCAAAAAGTAGGGTCTTTTCCGCCGGCTCAGCCGACGAGGTAGGTCTCGTAGATCACGCCTTGCGACCTGGCGGGCGGCGACGCGCCTTCCAGACCCGGATCAGATGCCCTTCGTCTGCCAACTGGCCTGCAACCGATTTCCCGGCGCTCTCGCGCTCCTCGACTTCGGACGTGGCGGTCCCCTCCGGGACGCGGAGCTCGAACTCGGCCAGGAACTCAGCGCCGTTCTTGGCATCTCGACCTCGATCGAGCCGCAGTGCTGGCCTACCACTGAGGTCGAAAGGTCACAAGGCCGCTCATACGCCGCATCAACACGCACGTCTTCGGCCTTGTGCTAGCCGAGAGCTGGTGATGATGATCAGGTCTACCTGCCGCGGAATCGCACCGCTGGGTCATTGAGGCGCGGGCGCACGATCCGCCAACGGACGGCGCTGGCGCAATCCCTGGCGCGCAGCCGCTCGATCTGAGCAGGAACTTGGGCGTTTGCAGCAACTTTCGCAGAAGCGGGCCAAGCTTCCTAAACCGCGTGCGCAGGTTCGATTCTTGCCGGGGGCATCGGCCTACTTTGGAGGGCAGACGGTCGCGGCGGCAAAAGCCGCCTCGACCTTGAAGCCGGCGTCGCATGCGACGCCTCAGCGCGTGCGCAAGTTCGATTCTTGCCGGGGGCATCCGGCTTTGTGCGCGAAAATGCTCGTCTCAGCAGGCTCTTTGTACCGAGGAGCTCGCCGCCTCGCGAGCGCGGATCGTCACAGCCGGGGACGTCGAGCGGCGCCGCCTCGAGCGTGAGCTTGGGAGGCGTGAAGGCGTGGTACATGCCGGGCTGGCTCGACCGGCTCCTGCCGAACGTCACGATCGAGCCGCCGCAGGACGGAGAGGTTGCACCGAGGTTCACGGAGCAGCCGGTGCAGGTGCCAAGCCGGCCGTGAATTGCCGATGCCGCTGTCGGCCGTCGCGCTTGCGGTGGTCAGCTCGGCACTTGGACCACCCCGGCCGATGAGTCTCGGGCCGGCGGCCGGTCTTTCCATTGTCAGCTCAACCGAAACGCTGCTCCGCAGCAACGAAGGAATAGTATCGATATGATAGTATCTGTGCGAGAGACGATGGCACCAAGCTATGAGGCACTGAGCGAAGATGATCACTCTCGTCCTGTCGCTGCCTGACGCACTGCGTTATCGGTTCGTGGTCTCCCCGGTCGGCGAGGTCGTGTTGCTCGCGCGGGCGATCGCGATGCCGGGCTCGTTCACGCAGGGTGCGCCTGCCGCGTGGTTGCGTCGGCACGATCTGGCCCGACGTCGCCTTGAACGTGAGCGTGATCTTCGGCCGCTCCTTGCCGTCCTGGCGGCCGGTCCGTACTTCCCGGATTTCCTGACACCGACGCCGTTCTCGGTGCTCGGCGAGATCGAGCAGGAGTTCGCCCAGGTTCGCGCCACGGGGGAGGATCAGGTGCGGGCAGAGGTCGAGCGGACCCTCGCACAGTACGAGACGCTCGATCCCGAGGTCGCCGAGCGACTGCGCCAGCCCGGCGCAGCCGAGCTGCTCGCCGATCTCCTTGCGCGCATTTGGGAGACGTTGGTTGCGCCGTCGTGGCCGCGCATTCGCGACGTGCTCGAGCGCGACATCCTCTATCGGTCGAGGGCCCTCGCACGGGGTGGGCTCACGTCGCTCTTCGCCGGCCTTGCGCCGCTCGTCACCCTCGACGAACCGAACGTTCGCATCCGCTCCGCGGGTTACGACTCGACCAGAGCGGTCGGCGGCCAGGGTTTGCAGCTCAGACCTTCGGCGTTCATCTGGCCGCACGCCGCTGCCTCGCTCGACGAGTCTCAGCCCGCAGAGATCTTCTACCCGGCTCGGGGTGTCGCGGCGCTCTTTTCGGAGGGGCATCGCCAGGATGGCGCGCTCGGCTCTCTGATCGGGTCGACCCGCGCTCAGATCCTGTGCTTGCTCGCGGAGCCGATGCACACCTCGGCCGTGGCGCGACTGATCGGGCGCTCTCCCGGAAACGTCGCCGACCACCTGAAAGCCCTTCGTGGGTCCGGGTTGATCGAGCGAGCGCGCGTCGGACGTCACGTCATCTATTCGCGCACGGCGCTCGGCGACGCGTTGTTCGTCGGCGGCGAGGCAAGGAGCGCGGGCCTCGTGCGCCGCGATCGGCTGGCACTCGCCGAGAACTCCTAGCGGTTGCCTCCGTTCTTCGCGAGCTCGGCGTCGAAGACGCGGGCAAACGTCTCACGCGCCGGGCGCCTGCCGATGAGCGTGAGCTCGGGACCGGGCAGCTCGCGACTCTCCGAGGTGAGGAACGCGGCCCAGTGGCCGGCCGAGGTCTCGACGACGACTTCGGCCGGGCTGAGCTCCTCCGGCTCGAGCTCCCAAGCTCCGTTCTCGAACCGCAGGCTGTAGGCGCCTTCGCCTTGGAGGCGCCAGACCCAGACCAGCGACGTCGCGCGCGGCTTGGGGTGGGCGTTCAGCCACACCTTGGTGCCGATCATCGCCGAGGCGGCGTGTACACCCTCGCCCGGCCTCGGGCGCTCCAAGGCGAACTGCAGCCCCCAAAGGATCAATGCCTCGATCGCCGGCTGGAGCGCCTGGCCGGCGTCGGTCAGTCGATACCAGACCTCACGTCCGGTGGCGGCCCGCTCGCGCGTCACGAGCCCCGTCGCCTCGAGCTGACGGAGGCGAGAGGTGAGACGGGTCGGCGTGATCTTCTCGAGGCTGTCGACGAGATCCGTAAAGCGCCTCGGTCCGAGCAGAAGATCGCGGACGATGAGCAGCGTCCAGCGCTCGCCGACGAGCTCGAGCGCGCGCGCCATCAGACAGAAATGTCGGTAGGTGTGAGGGGGATCCATATTCGATGACCTCTTTGATAGCGCGTCGATACTATTCCAGGGGTAGTAATCGGCGAGTTCGAGCCCGAGCGGCCGTGTCCTCGTCCGTCGCCTTAGGCGGCGATGCTCAGTTAGACCGTGAGCTTGGTCATGGCCGGTCGTCAGCTCTCACGCAACGTCTAGCGCCGAGTCGCACGGCTTTCCGACCGCGAAAGAGCTGCATGGAGCGGGCTCGCCGGTCGGCTCGTCGGGCTCGTCCGCGGCCTGCGGCGTTTGGACACGAAGCAACAGGCCGCCCAACCCGGCGGCGACGACTGCGAAGATCGCGCCGACGAAGAAGGCCGCGTGGTAGCCGCCGGTGAGCGCGGTCAGCTCTCCCTCGCCGTCGGCGAGAAGCGCATCGGTTCGGGAGGCAGCGACGCTCGCCAGAACGGCGAGCCCGAGTGCGCCGCCCATCATGAATGACGTGTTGACAAGACCGGAGGCGAGCCCGGCCTCCGTCGGCTCCACGTCACCCATGGCTGCGAGCAGTACGGGATTGAAGGCAATCCCGGCTCCAAGCCCGAGCAGAATCATGCTCGGGAGGACGTCGACAACGAAGTTGCCGTCCACTGGCGCGCGCGCCAGGAGCAGGAGCCCAAGAGCAGCGCAGAGCAACCCGGCGGCGAGCGGAGGTCGGATGCCGAAGCGCATGACCAAGGCCGCCGAGACGCCGATCGACATGACACCCATGACGAGGTTCCCCGGCAGGAAGGCGAGCCCAACCTGGAGCGGCGAGTACCCGAGAACGAGCTGCAGGTAGAGAGCCGACAGGAAGAACCAAGCGAACATCGCCCCGGCCCAGAGGACACCGACGGCGTTCGAGACCGCGATGTTGCGAAGCCGGAAGAGGCGGAGCGGGACGAGCGGCGAGCGCACTCGCGCCTCGATCGCCAGGAAGATCGCGAGGAGGGCGCCGGAGAGCGCCAGCAGGCCGAGCGTTCGGGCAGTCACCCAGCCGACCTCGTTCCCCTTCACGATCGCGTACACCGCGATGACCAGCGACGCTGTGACGGTCACCGCGCCCGCCACGTCGAGGCGCTGTGCACCGGTCGGGACCCGGGCTCCCGGAACGACCAAGAGGGTGAGCACGACGACGAGGATCCCGACCGGCACGTTGACGAGGAAGATCCAGTGCCAGTCGAGCGCGTCGGTGAGGATCCCCCCGAGGAGGACTCCGAGCGAGCCGCCGCCGGAGGCGACGAAGCCGAAGATGCCCATCGCCTTCGCTCGCTCGGCGGGATCGAGGAAAAGGGTCATCATCAGCGATAGGGCAACTGCCGAGACGACCGCGCCGCCGACGCCCTGCACCGCACGCGCCGCAATCAGCATCCCCTGAGAGCTGGCGAGCCCGCACAGAGCTGATGCAGCCGTGAACAGACCGACGCCGGCAAGGAACAACGTTCGGTGACCTAGGAGGTCACCCAGTCTCCCTCCTAGGAGGAGGAAGCCGCCGAAGGTGATCAGGTACGCGTTCACCACCCACGCGAGCGACTCTTCCGAGAAACCGAGATCGGCGCGGATCGACGGGAGCGCGACGCCGACGATCGTCACGTCCAGGACGATCATGAGGTCGCCGAGGCAGAGGATCAGGAGTGCGAGCCAGCGCCGGTCGTGGACACGGGCGGTGGCTCTAACCTCGGCCGGCAGATTGGAAGCTTCGGCGTCTGCGCTGGCGGTCACCGTGCGCGCAATCTCTCCATCCACAGGAGGGGATGCCAGAAATTCGCGTAGGACCGAATCGCGGCCAGGCCAAGCCGAGATTCGTTTGGCAACGAATCCGTTGCGCGCCTGTCCCGCCGGCGGCAACGTGGCTCGGTTCGGAGTATGGAGCACGCCGGGAGTCAGCAGGGTGAGCTTCGGCGCGGTTGGGCGGTGGTGACCGGCGCGTCGTCGGGTCTCGGCTGGCAGTTCGCGATTGCGCTTGCGGCGCGGGCAGCCGGAACATGATCTCGGCGCTGGCAGACCTGATCAACCGGCGTCCCTGGCGGGTGCTGGCGGTCGCGCTGGCTATCACGGTGATCGCGGCGCCGCTCGGGATCCACGTCCGCGACCACCTGAAGCCGCGCGGCTTCGACGTGGCCGGCTCCGGCAGCGCGAAGGCGCGAGCCGCCGTCGCCCGCGCCTCCGGCACCGACCCGGCCAACAGCGTCCTCGCGCTCGTGCGTCTCGACGAACCGCTCGGCAGCCCGAGCTCGCGAGGCACGATCGGCACGGTCGAGCAGAAGCTCGGCCGCGATCCAGCCGTCGCGGCCGTGCTCGATTGGCGGACGGCGCACAACCCGGCGATGGTCAGCCGCGACCGCCGCTCGACCTACCTGATCGCGGCGCTGCGTCCGCTCGACGACGAGCAGCAGGAAGAGGCCGGCAAGCGCCTGCTGGCCTCGTTCGCCGCCGACGAGCACGTGACGCTGGGAGGCAACCCGATCGCGAACGAGGAGATCTCCAAGACGATCGAGGAGGATCTGCAGCGAGCGGAGCTGCTAGCGCTGCCGCTGATCGTGCTGCTCTCTTTCTTCCTCTTCCGCGGCTTCGTCGCGAGCCTGCTGGCGCCGATCGCAGGCGGGATCACGGTCCTCGTGAGCTTCTTCCTGCTGCGTGAGCTCGCGTCGATCACGTCGCTCTCCATCTACGCGCTCAATCTCGTCACGGGCCTTTCGATTGGGCTCTCGATCGACTGGAGCCTGCTCCTCCTCTCGCGCTACCGGGAGGAACGCGCGAAGACGGCGGATCTCCAGCTCGCGTTGCGCCGCGCCCTGGTCCCAGCGGGTCACACGATCTTCTTCAGTGCGATCACCGTCGCCGCCTCGATGGCGACCCTCCTGGTCTTTCCGTTGCGGTTTCTCCGCTCGATGGGCTACGGCGGGATCGTCGCCTCCACCGTGGCGATGCTCGTCGCCCTCGTCGTGCTCCCGACCATCCTGCGCCTCCTCGGCGGCCGGATCGATGCGTTCACGCTGCCGCGTTGGCGCGACCCGCAACGGCTTGCTCAGCCGGGCCCGTTCTGGCGCGGTCTCGGTCGACTTAGCACCCAGCGCGCGATTCCGGTCGCGACGCTCGTCATCGTTCTCATGCTCGCCGTCGCCACGCCGTTCCTGCGCGTGCGCTGGACGACCGTCGACGCCAGCAGCCTGCCGTCGTCGGCGCAGGCCTACCAGGCCGACCAGGCGATCAATCGCTCGAACGAGTTCGTGCGCAACGGGGGCACGCCGTTCTACCTCGTCCTGCGGGCGCCGCCCAGCGCCGGCCAGGGCGTGAATGTGCTCGCCGGCGACATTCGGAACCTCTACGGCGTTCGCGCCGTCGCCCCACCACGCGCGCTCCGTGACGGGACCTGGCAGATCAACCTGATCGCAGCGGATACGCCATACAGCGAGCCGACCCAGAGCCTCGTCCACAAGCTCTCCGAGCTGAAGAGCCCCTACCCGTACTTCGTCGGAGGCGACGCCGCCGCTTTCCGCGACGAGCGCAACGCCATCAGCTCCCGGCTCCCGCTGGCGATCGCGCTTCTCGCTGTTGCGACCTTGATCATCCTCTTCCTGCTCTCCGGCTCGCTGATCGCGCCCCTCCTCGCCCTACTCATGAACGCGCTCACCCTGGCGGCCGCCTTCGGGGCCTTGATCCTGATCTTCCAGGACGGACGATTCGAGTCGGTGCTCTCTTACAGGAGCCAGGGCGCCCTCGATCTGACGATCCCGCTCGTCCTCGCCGCACTCGTGTTCGCGATCTCGACCGACTACGGGGTCTTCCTCCTGAGTCGGGTGCGCGAAGCCCGACTGGAAGGTCGTACCGATCGGGAGGCGATCAGGGACAGCGTCTCCACAGTCGGCCGAATCGTCACCTCTGCGGCGATCCTCTTTGCCGCCTCGATCGGCGTCTTCGGCATCTCGGACATCGTCGTCCTCAAGATCCTCGGCTTAGGCACAGCCATCGCCGTCCTCGCCGACGCTCTGCTCGTCCGCTGCCTCCTCCTCCCGTCCACGCTCACGCTGGTCGGACGCCGTGCCTGGTGGCTGCCGTCGCCGCTCAGGCGACTCCATCAGCGGATCGGCCTGCACGAAGAAGGAGCCGTACCCGAGCGGCACGCGTTTCCCGAATCGGCGGTCACCGATTGAGGCTTGATCAGTCGGTGATGAATCCGGCGCTGAGGTTGACGAGGGTCCGGTCATGGCACCCGCGCTGTGGGAGGCAACGAAGGCCGCGGTGTCGGCGACCTCGGCAAGGGTGGGGAGCCGCTTGAGCAGCGTGCCCTGTTCGAGGAGCGCCTGAAACTCGGCGGGGGTGACACCGGCGGCCGGGCCGGCCGTTGCCGGCATCGCCGGACCCTAGGCTGACGTTTCGGCGACAGGCGAAAGGCTTGTCAGATGCGCCGCCCCGACCCCACGATGCAGAGTGTCATGTGGTCGAGAAGGAGGGACTCATTGCTGACCTGAGGTACTCCGACGGCATCGCCGCGGCCCGGACGATGCTGGTGCTTGAGGGCAATGCCTCCGCGCTGCAGCGCCGGCTTCCGAGGGGGTGGGAGCTCGCTCCATATGCCGGCGACGACCTGCGCGGAACCTCGCTGCGAGGGGCGAACATGCTCGTCCCCTTTCACGAGGTGTACGCAGCGAGGAGCCACGACGGCCGAATCTCGGGACTTCCGCAGGTGAGCTATGTCGTCTTCGTCGCGCAGGCCCGTCAGCAGGCGACCGGAGAGCTTGCGCATATCCACTGGTTCACCTACACGGAGGACCCCGCGGGCGTTCCTGGAAAGTACAAGGACGCTGCGCTCGCGCGCGTCATGCGGTCTCAGAACTTCAGCAAGGAGCGGCGGGGAGAGACCGAAGTCCGTGAGAGCTTCTCCGCACTGGCCGAGCACGGCGAGGTTCACCTCTCACTCGCCTACGAGCAGGGCGGCGAGCTCGTGATCTGGGCGACCCCCGAAACGCCGAACCTGCCGCTGCGCGCCGCGAAGGATCCACGCATCGTTCGCTGGTACCAGGAGGATCAGGTGATGAACGTGGTGCGGAGTGACCCCCTGAACGTCGATCGCGTCACCGAGCTGACCCTCGAGGTGAAGGGCGAGCTCGAAGATGTCTTCGACGGACACGAAAGGGTCGTCGCCGTCGTGATCCAGCGGCCATACATGCGACAGGTCTACGTGCCGTGAGGACGCTGTTCGGGATTCATCCCCGCTTGCGAGTCGTTGTCATATTGAAGTGAGCGACTGGCGTCGCATGTCTGGCCAGGGGGGATCATGAGCGAGCAGCGAGCGAGCGAGCGAATCACGGAGGAAGTCCGTTCATGGCCCGGAGTCGTGGCGGGCCCGGGCAGGCGCGGCGAGTTCGCGTTCAAGGTGGGGTCGCGCGAGATCGGCCATCTGCACGCAGACCACGCGGCGCATTTCACATTTCCAAAGGCGGTTTGGAGGAGGTTGTTCGAGGAGGGACGCGTTGACTACCACCCCGTGTTCCCGGGCCGCCCCGGCATGGGAGCACGGACGATCGAGACCGACGACGATGTCGAGGACGTGATCGCCCTCATGCGTCTCAACTACGAGCGCGTGGTCGAGCGCCACGGATTACCCGCCGTCGGCAGCCGCGGCCGCTGAGTCGCTCCTCGCGCACCGTCGACGAGATCCTCTCTGAACTGCGGCTCGCGGCTGATCCAGAGCGGGTCACGTCTCTGAAACGTGCCGGTGCCGCTTCTCCCGCCCTCGGGCTCGGCCTGCCCGGCCTGCGCGCTTTGGCCAAGCGCATCGGCCGCGATCACCGACTTGCGCTCGCCCTCTGGCAGACACCCGTTCGCGAGACACGCATCCTCGCCTCGCTGATCGACGAGCCTGAACGCGTGACGGGAGCTCAGATGGATCGCTGGGCCGGGTCGTTCGACAGCTGGGAGATCTGCGATCAAGTCTGTCAGAACCTGTTTGCGCACACCCCGCTCGCGTTCCCGAAGGCACTCGAATGGATGGGACGATCCGAGGAGTTCGTCAAGCGCGCCGCATTCGTCCTCATTGCAGTCCGGGCCGTGCACGACGAGCGCACAGACGACAGGGCATTCGCGGACCTGATCCCGACGGTCTTAGCCGCAGCCGATGACGACCGGCCCTACGTCCGGAAGGGAGCCAGCTGGGCGCTCCGGCAGATTGGGAAGCGAAGCGACGTGCTGCGAGCGCGCGTCGTCGACACCGTCACCCCGGGCATCGAGAGCGACAGCCGGGGCGTGCGCTGGGTCGCTCGCGACGTCACGCGGGAGCTTGTCGAGCCGGGGCCGCCGCAACCCCCCGGCTAGTCACAGTCCGAGGGTCGGTGTCCCCCAGTCCCGCCGCCGATCTCGAGCAGACGGTCTCCTGGATCGATTGCAAGCGTGTCGACGGCCAACGGACGCGCTTCGCCAACGGACAGCGCTGGCGCAATCGCTGGCGCGTAGCCGCTCGAGCTGAGCAGGAACGTGCTCGTTTGCAGCGACTTTTGCAGAGCGGGCGAAGCTTTCTAAACCGCGTGCGCAAGTTCGATTCTTGCCGGGGGCATCTAGCAGTCGTTTGGCTCACGTCGGATCAGACGAGTTCACAACGGCTCAGAATCTCGCGCTGAGCAGCGACTTCGAGAGTCTCTCGCTGCTCGATCATCGAAGCGATGCGCGATCGCGAATCGTCGCTTTCGCGTGCTCTGAGACACGAAAAAGAGACACGCCGACGTCGTGTCTCACGACTGCGACAGCGCTCGAGAACGTGGGGCACGATGAGGATGTAGCGGGGCTACTCCCCCGTTGCCGCGCCCCCGGACGAATGTCGCGTAGCGCGAGCGCGCTCCAGCTCCCGCGCTCGCCGTCAGTGGGGTTAGCCGCCGGGAGAGAGCGGAGGCACGCATGACCCTCCCCGACGGCCGCTGCACTCCCTCGGTTACCGCACCTCGTTGTTGAGCAGAATCGTTTCCGCGCCTGCTACGGCGGCGCGTTCCGCGATCAGTTCAATGTCGTCGCGGCTCGTCGCGATGCCCGCGTCCTCGAAGAACACGATCTCGCGGGCTACCGCCTCCCGGCGTTCGTAGGCGGCGGGCCGCGCCGGAGGTCGCGGGTTCGAGTCCCGTCGCTCCCGAGCGGCGCCGGATACGCGACGTCTCGGCAAGCTCGCACACCCCTTTGCATGCCCGGAACTGATGCCGGATGTAATTTGCGCCATGAGCAAAGCGCGCGATCTCCCCGTGGCTTTGTCCTACGGCGTCGCCGACTCAATCGCTACGGCGGCCGCGGGTCTCGGCACCGTCCTCGTGGAGCGCAACTTCCTCCATGGATCACGTTGACGCAGTCGTGATCGGCGCCGGCGTCGTGGGCCTCGCAGTGGCGCGCGGCTTGGCGACAGCCGGGCGCGAGGTCGTGATCCTCGAGGCCGAGGACGCGATCGGGAAGCACACGAGTTCGCGCAATTCGGAGGTCATTCACGCCGGGATGTACTACCCGCGGGATTCGCTCAAGGCGCGCACCTGCGTGGAGGGTCGGCAGCGCCTATACGTCTACTGCGACGAGCGCGGGGTGCCGTACCGGCGCTGCGGCAAGCTGATCGTCGCCACGGACGCCGCGCAATTGGAGGAACTGGAGGGCATCCGAAGGAAAGCGCACGCCAACGGCGTCACCGATGTCGTGCCCGTGAGCCCGGCGGAGGCTCTGACGATGGAACCGGAGTTGCATTGCGTGGCGGCACTGCACTCGCCCTCAACGGGGATCATCGACAGCCACGCGCTGATGCTCGCGTATCTAGGCGATGCGGAACGCGCCGGTGCAATGCTCGCGTTGAAGAGCCCGCTCACAAAGGGGGTGGTCCGCGGCGACGGCATCGAGCTGCACGTCGCGGGCGCCGAGCCGATCCTTGCCAGGCAGGTGGTGAACAGCGCAGGTCTCCGGGCGCCGAGCCTTGCGCGCTGCATCAAGGGTTACCCCGCCGAGCTTGCGCCGCCCGAGCTCTACGCCAAAGGCAACTACTACACGCTCTCGGGGCGCTCGCCGTTCTCGCGCCTCGTCTACCCGGTGCCCGAGCCCGGAGGCCTCGGCGTGCACGTGACGCTCGACCTCGACGGGCGGGCGCGCTTCGGCCCGGACGTGGAATGGATAGACAGGATCGACTACGCCGTCGACCCGCGGCGCGCTGAGCGCTTCTACGCCGCGATCCGGCGCTACTGGCCCGGACTCCCGGATGGGGCGCTGGGGCCGGACTACGCGGGCATCCGCCCCAAGATCTCGGGGAGGGGCGCACCCGCAGCGGACTTCCTCGTACAAGGCTCGCGGGAGCACGGTGTAGCCGGCTTGGTGCATCTCTTCGGCATCGAATCGCCCGGGCTCACCGCCTCGCTGCCGCTCGCGGACGCGGTGATCGGGCAACTACTCAACGATGAGGGATCTGCGTTCTCGTGAAGAATCGGCGGGGGTACGGCCCCGCCACAGACGGTCGATCTTGATCACTGAAGCGGACACTTGCCGGAAGTAGGTCCTGCCGCGCCGAGTCGCGGCAGGGTGGTAGGAGGATCCGCACGCGTT
>DASSXA010000094.1:0-3877 GCA_035704315.1 Gaiellaceae bacterium | reverse complement strand
CGCATCGACGTCCGAACGGGTAAGGCAACCGTTCTGCGGCCGCCGACCAGGAACCAGGGCGCTCGTCGCGTCTGGTCCGACTCACGCGGCCGGATCTGGGTCAGCGAATGGAACGCGGGCAAGCTCGGCAGGTACGACCCGGCGAGGCGCCGATGGCGCGAGTGGCGGCTCCCCGGCCGGGCACCACAGGCCTACGCGGTCTACGTCGACGAGCGGGACACCGTCTGGCTCACCGACTTCGGAGCGAACGCGATCGTTCGCTTCGACCCGCGGACGCAGCGGTTCACGCAGGTCCGGCTTCCGAGCGCGGACGCGGAGGTGCGCCAGCTCCTCGGCCGCCGGGGCGAGCTCTGGGGCGCTGAGTCCGGTGTGGACAAGCTGGTGGTCGTGCGAACGCGCTAGTCAGGGACGGCGGTGAGGTCGTCACCGCCGTCCCGTTGAGACTCTTACCGGCCTTTCACCTTGCGGAACTGCGCAAGCCAGTACGGCGTCGACGGCGTCGGTGTCGTCGTAAAGCGCGCGTTGACCGCGTAAAGACGCTTGCCGAACTCGTCGATCGTCGTCGGGACGTCGAAGTCCGGATCCGTCAGATGCATTACCACGGTCCCAGACGTCAGGCGCTTGTCGAGCGTGATCACAGCGACCTTGTTGTCCCGGTTCTGGACGACGTAGAGCGTTCGGCCGCCGTCGAGCAGGATTCCGTCTCCGTTGACCACCGGCTCGTTGAGCACGATCTCGCGAGTCACTCCCGTCCGGCGGTTGACCGTGAACAGCTTGCCCACGTTGGTCTGAACGATGATCAAGGTCTTGCCGTTCCGGGTCGCGTCGATGCCGTTGGCGTTGTTCCCGGCGCCGTAGATGATCGCGCCGCTCAGTGGAATCGCCGTGACCTGACTGCCCCTGACTCGGTAGAGAAACGGCCGGATCGAGTCCGTGAAGTAGGCGCCGCCCCGGGCGACGACCACGTCGTTCACGAACGTCTGCCCTGGTCCGGTCGGCGTGAAGAACGTGTGAGTCGCGAGCAGCTCTCCTGTGCGGGCGCTGAAGACGAAGCCCTTGCCGGTCCCGCCACCGGCGACGAACAGGAGGCCGCGGTGGTACTCGACGCCGATCGAGGCGCGCCCGGTGGGTGCCCCTTCGTTGATGATCGCGCCCTCACCCGTTCGCAGGTCTCCTCGATAGATCGCGCCTGTCGGAATCGAGCCGACGTAGAAGGTGTGCCCCTTGATCGCGATCCCTTCAGGCCGGAAGCCGTCAGGGAGGGCGATTTTCTCCGGGAAGCTCGACGAAGCTCCCAGCGGCGCGGCCAGAATCGTGGCCGCGACGGCGATCCATGCTGCAAGCAGCGTGATACGTCGCATTTGTCCCCCTTGTCGAACAGACTGGTCCTGAGGCTCTACGTGCCCCGCCCTCGGTTGGATGACACATTGTTGGCAGACTGCGTCTATGCCGAAAATTCAGAAGACTGACGCAGAGTGGCGCGCCGAGCTGACGCCCGAGCAGTACCGGATTCTCCGGGAAAAGGGCACAGAGGCGCCGTTCACCAATGAATACGACCACGTCTTCGAGCCGGGGCGATACCGCTGCGCCGGCTGTGGCGCAGAGCTCTTCGCCTCGGAGACCAAGTACGACTCCGGCTGCGGCTGGCCCGCGTTCTACGCCCCCGCCTCGGAAGACGCGATCGATGAAGAGACGGACACGAGCTACGGGATGGTGCGGACCGAAGTCATGTGCTCCGACTGCGGCGGCCACCTCGGGCACGTCTTTCCGGACGGGCCGCACCCGACGGGCCAGCGGTACTGCATCAACTCGGCCGCGCTGAAGCTCGAAGCTGAGTAGCGACCCCAGTTCGTGATGGAATCGGGCGGTGCGCCTGCGCCGCCACCTTCCCACATACCGCCGCAGCGACATGGCCGTGGATCTGGGGACGGCGAACACCGTCGTCTTCGTTCGCCACGAGGGGATCATCCTCTTCGAGCCGTCGGTGATCGCGATCGACGAGACGACCGGCCAGGTCCAGGCGGTCGGCGACGAAGCGCGGAGGATGATCGGACGGACGCCTGCGACGATTCGGGCGACTCGGCCCCTCCGACACGGGGTCATCGCCGACTTCGACGTGACCGAACAGATGCTCCGCCGCTTCCTGGCGAAGGCGAACGGTCACCGCGGCATTCACCGGCGGGTCGTCCTCTGCGTCCCGAGCGGGATCACGGACGTCGAAGAGCGCGCGGTGAAAGAAGCGACGCTCACCGCCGGAGCCCGCGAGGCTGACGTCATCGAGGAGCCGATGGCGGGGGCGATCGGAGCCGGCCTCCCCGTCGCGGAACCGAGCGGGAACATGATCGTGGACATCGGCGGCGGAACGACGGAGGTCGCCGTGATCTCACTCGGAGGCATCGTCGTCTCGCGCTCGCTTCGCGTCGGCGGCTATGAGATGGACGACGCGATCGTCCGGTACGTCAGGAACCACACGAAGCTGGCGATCGGCCAGGAACGCGCCGAGGAGGTGAAGATCGCGGTCGGGTCCGCGATCGACGTCGGCGAGCTACCGGACACCGAGGTGAGCGGCCGCGATCTCGTGACGGGAGGGTTGCGCCGGACTCGCTTCACGGCTGAGGAAGCTCGCGAAGCGCTCGAGCGGCCGGTGAGCCAGATCGTGGACACGGTCAAGGAGACGCTCGAGGGCACGCCTCCCGAGCTCGCGGCCGACATCACGAATCGAGGCATCGTCCTCGTCGGCGGCGGATCGCTCCTGCGCGGCCTCGACGAGCTCATGCGCAGAGAGACCCAGCTGCCCGTTTACGTCGCCGACTCGCCGCTCACCTGCGTCGCCACGGGAGCGGGACACAGCCTGGAGGAGCTGCCGGTGATCCGACGCGTCTCGCGGCGGCGGCTGAATCCGCCCCGCAAACGCCGCTGGCGCCGCTAGCACCACAGCTTGCTTTGCTAACAGCGGACGTGTCCAGGGGCCAGGCCCCCGGACACGGCTCGCGAGGACGTGGGGATTGCGAGGATTCGGCGTTACGGGCTGGAGGAGCGAGGTCGGGCGAGCCGGGATTCCTGTCGTCCGGTGCCCGTCCGCGTCGGACAGGCTTGAGGACCTGCTGCCGAGGTCACGCGCTAAAGCTACGGAATCGTGTACTCGATGTCGCTGACGTCGAGGCCCAGCGACGACGCGATGCGCACGCCCTCGTCGATCTCGCGACGCACGCGGGCCACGTCCCGCGAGCGCATCGCGCTGCCGATGAACTCGCGCTCCTTCGGCCGCCAGAGGACATGGGCGGCGAAGATCGGAAGCATCTTCTCGGCGCTGCCGATCATCTTGTCCTTCGTCTTCTTGTCCGCGTCCTTGAGCAGCACCCGCTCGTAGGCCATCCCGGCTCCGTGGTGGATGCCGTCGTCGACCGTCAGGCGGTTGCAGAGATCCTCGAGCAGCGTCCCGCGCGAGGAGCGCGCGATCAGCCGGAACCGGGGGATGATCATCCGCTCGAAGAAGACCTGCATCAGGAAGACCTTCTCCTCGAGCACGTCGAGGCCGAGGAACATCTGAGCGAGCTTGTCGAGGTGCGGGTCGCGCTCGCTGGTTCCTCCCGCCGCCTCGACGAGGCGCAGCCAGGCCTCGACGTGGCGGGCCTCGTCCTGCGCCATGGTCGAGTAGTAGAGCTTGGCCTCGTGATGCCGGGCAAGCTCCAGCAGCTGCGCCGCCATCTCCACGGCCAGGGAGTCCGCCTGCAGTTGCTGCGTGATGACCGAGCGCCAGACGCCTTGCCGCCGCGCCTGCTGTTCATTGGAGCCCGTGGTCTCGGGAATCGGCGGGACTTCGCCCCAGGCCATGTCCCGCACCTGCCACTCCTGTTTCTTGGCGAGCTGGTAGTAG
>DASSXA010000394.1:0-2614 GCA_035704315.1 Gaiellaceae bacterium | reverse complement strand
CTCGGCGCCCGGATCGAAATGCAGCGTCTCCTGGTCGACCTCGCCGCCGGATTCGTAGACCGCGGCCTGACGTTCGACCTCGCGCTGGATCGCCTTGGCGGCGAAGGCGAACGAGTTCAGGTTCTTCAGCTCAGTGCGAGTGCGCAGCTCGTCCGAGCCCTCGGGCCGTACCGACACGTTCACGTCGAAGCGGAGCGACCCCTTCTGCATCTCTGCGTCGGAGATCCCCAGCTCGATGACGGTCTGGCGCAGCAGCTGGAGGAAGCGGCGCGCTTGATCGGCCGAGCGCAGGTCCGGCTGGGTGACGATCTCGACCAGCGGTGTGCCGGCGCGGTTGAAGTCGACCAGCGTGGCAGTGGAACCGCCGATGCGGCCCTCCGCGCCTCCGACGTGGACGTTCTTGGCCGCGTCCTCTTCGAGGTGTGCTCGGACGATGCCGATCTCGGCGTCGCCGTTCGGGCCGGGGAGCGTCATCCGGCCGTTCACGCACAGCGGCTCGTCGTACTGGGAGATCTGGTAGCCCTTCGGGTTGTCCGGATAGAAGTAGTTCTTCCGGTGGAAGACGGCGTGCTCGGCGATCTCGCAGTCGAGCGCGAGCCCGAGGTTGATCGTCCACTCGACCGCCGCCGCGTTCGGAACCGGAAGCGACCCCGGGAAGGCGAGGCAGACCGGGCACGTGCGCGTGTTCTCCGGCTCGAAGTAGGCGACCTCGCAGCGGCAGAACATCTTCGTCCGCGTCTTCAGATGGATGTGGATCTCGAGCCCGATCACCGGTTCCCAGGTCATCTGAACCTCCCTGGGACGAAATCGAAGCCGATTGCCTGCTCCAGCGCGTGGCCGACGTGGAAGAGCGTGTTCTCGGAGAACTGCGGCCCGATCAGCTGAAAGCCCACCGGAAGGCCGTCCGAGAGCCCACACGGAATCGAGAGCCCCGGGAGGCCGGCCAGATTGGACGGGATCGTCAAGACGTCCGAGAGGTACATGGCCAGCGGGTTCTCGGCCTTCTCGCCCAGCCTGAACGCGACGGTCGGCGAGGTCGGCGAGACCAGGACGTCGAAGTCCTCGAAGGCAGCGGCATGCTCGTCGGCGATCACGGTTCGGACCTTCTGGGCCTGTCCGTAGTAGGCCTCGTAGTAGCCGGCCGAGAGCGCGTAGGTGCCGAGCATGATCCGCCGCTTGGGCTCGTCCCCGAAGCCGGCGTCGCGGGTCTTCTCGTACAGCTCGCGAACGTTGGAGCCGTTCAGGCGCAGGCCGTAGCGGACACCGTCGTAGCGGGCTAGGTTGGAGGAGGCCTCCGCGGGTGCGATGAGGTAGTAGCAGGCCAGGCCGTAATCGACCGAGCGCGGCAGGCTCGTCTCCCCCACCTCGGCGCCGAGCTCGCGGCACAGCTCGATCGTTCGCTCCACGCGCTCCTTGACTCCCGGCTCGATCCCCTCGGCTTCGTTCAGCTCCCTCGGAACGCCGACTCGGACGCCGCGCAGGTCCTCGCGCTCAGGAATCTCGACCGGCTTGGGGAGTTCGACCGTAGTCGTGTCCTCGGGGTCGCGTCCGGCCACGATGCGGTACAGGACCGCGTTGTCCCGAACCGTCTTCGTCATCGGGCCGATCTGATCCAGGCTCGAAGCGAACGCGACGATCCCGTAACGCGAGACCGTCCCGTAGGTGGGGCGCAGCCCGACGATTCCGCACAGAGAGGCCGGCTGCTTGACCGACCCGCCCGTGTCGGAGCCGAGCGCCCAGGGCGCAAGTCCGGCGGCGACCGCGGCGGCGGAGCCTCCGGACGACCCGCCGGGTACGCGCTCAGGATCCCAGGGGTTCCGAGTCGGGCCGAAGGCCGAGTTCTCCGTGGACGAGCCCATTGCGAACTCGTCCATGTTCGTCTTGCCGAGGAGCGGCATGCCGGCTGCCCGGCAGCGGTTCGCGACGGTTGCGTCGTAGACAGGGACGTAGCCCGACAGGATCTTGGAGCCGGCCGTCGTCTCGACGCCTCGTGTCGAGATGAGGTCCTTGAAGGCGATCGGCACTCCGTCGCCATCGGGGTCCTCGACGGTGCGCAGGTACGCGTGCAGCTCGTCATCCCGCTCGCCAATCGCATCGAGATACGCGCGGTGAAGCTCGGCCGCCGAGACCTCACGGCGGTCGAGCAAGCCCATCGCCCCTTCCGCGGTGAGCCGAAGCGTGTCGATCATGCGGGAGGCACCTTGAAGAAGCCTGCTTCTCGCTCAGGGGCGTTCGCGAGCGCCTCGTCTTGTGGGAGGCACGGCCGCGGCTCGTCCTCCGCCCAGACGTTCACGAGATCCAGCGGGTGGGCGGTCGGCTCGACGTCGGACAGGTCGAGCTCGGACACTTTGGCGACCGCTTCCAAGATCGCGCTCAGCTGCTCCGTGAAGCGCTCCACCTCGTCGTCGGGCAGCTCGAGGCGCGCGAGCCGGGCGACGTGGAGTACTTCTTCTCTTGTGATCGCCATTCTTCTGAGTTCGGCGGAGCCAGACCGAAGTCTGGCACCGCGCCGACTTTCAAACTCCTCCCAAAACGAAACGCGGGCCTTGCGGCCCGCGTCTCGCGTCGAAACTGTCCGGGCCTAGACCGGCTGGACGTTCGCGGCCTGCAGGCC
>DASSXA010000302.1:0-3839 GCA_035704315.1 Gaiellaceae bacterium | reverse complement strand
GCGAAGCGGACGACCTCGTCCTGGAGGTCTGAGAACGTGATCTCGCGGCGGTCGTCCTCGGGCTCGCCCTCCCAGTAGTACGCGACCTTGTCGCCGTTGCCCGCCTCCACGTGTCGGTCGACGCAGTTGAAGCAGACGTTCAGCCTTCCGCCGACGTACCACTTGGCGTAGGGGGCCTCCCACTCGAGCAGCGTCGTCCACGGCTCGAACCACGTGATGCGCTCTGCCTCCCTCGCCCAGAGCTCCTCGAAGTCGCGTCCGTAAAGCTCCTGCTGAGCATTTGCCTGGGCCGCGAACTCAGGATCGGGCGGGTAGCGCCGCTCCTCGAGGAACATGGTCTCGATCGCGGCCGGCTGCGTCTCAGTCACGGTTGCAGATCGTAAGGAAAGTCCGTCAGGTTCTCAGCGCCGTCCTCGGTGACGAGCACGAGATCCTCGAGCCGCACGCCGCCGAACCCGGCCCGGTAGAGGCCGGGCTCGAGCGTCACGACGTCGCCGGCGACGAGCCGGCTCGGGTCGCGGGAGAGCCACGGCGGCTCGTGCACCTCCAGCCCGACTCCGTGGCCGAGCCCGTGGAAGAAACCGCTGTCGAGCACCTCTCCCGGCTGCTTCGAGCGCTGCGTCGGGTAGCCGGCCTCCTCGAAGATGTTGCAGACGAGCCCATAGACCTCGCGCCCCTCGGCGCCTCCCTTCACGGCCTCCAGCGACTTCATGAGCGCTTCGTGGACGAGGCGGTGGTACTCAGCGAGCTCCTCGGAGACGTCACCAACCACGAACGTTCGAGTCATGTCCGCGTAGCAGCCCGTCTCCCGGTCGCGGGGGAAGAGGTCGATCACGAGCGACTCGCCAGGGGCGATGGGGCCGGAGCCCATGTCGTGGCCCGAGGCCGCCTGGCCGCCGTGCGCGACGATCATCTCGTCCGAAACGAGAGTGTGCTCGTTGAAGACGTCGATGATCCGCGCCTTGATCCGTTCGGAGGTCAGCGGCTCGCCGTCGAGCGTGAGCGTCCCGTTCGAGGCTTCGGCGTTCCGGAGCATCTCGCGGGCGGCGTCCATAGCCGCTTCAGTGCCGCGTTGGGCCTTGCGAATGCCGGCCAGCTCCGTCTCGTTCTTGACGCGGCGGCGCAGCGAGAAGAGCTCGCGGTCCGGTCGGAGGTCGATGCCCACCGCCCGGATCCGGTCGGCCAGCTCGACGGGGAAGGTGGGCGGGACGACGGCCTCACGCACTTCGAGCCGTTGCACCGCCTCTACGAGCGTGCGTGCGTAGACCTCGAACCGCGGCAGGCCCTGTGCGAGCAGGGCGTCGTAGCCGAACTCCTCCAGCGGATGCGCATGGATCCCGGTGGGCTCCAGTCGTGCGACTTCGAAGGAGGTGATCACAGCGTGACGATCGCCGTTCCGCTCGAGGTACAGGAACGGATCGGGGATCGGAACTGGTACCTCGTGCCGCATCTCCGCGGCGTGGATCGAGTCAGCGTAAATGAGTACGTCGGTCATGCAACGATCCTATATTCGGCGCGGCTGCATAGACTGAGGATTCGTGGTGGAGCCGCTCTCGCGCGCGTATCAACTTCTTTCGCGCTACGACGACCAGCTTCAGCGGCTCCTGCCCGCTGACATCGAGATCTTCGACGCCCACGTCCATCTGGGACATGACATCGACGGCTTCTCAGGCCAATACGAGGAGCTCGCTCGGATCATGGACACGTACGGCATCTCGCGCGCATTCATGTTCTGCATGGACGAGCCCGACCGTGAGCCCGCGTTCCGGGCGCCGAACGACCGCACGCTCGAGCACGCCGAGCGATCGGGCGGCCGGCTGATCCCGTTCGTTCGGCTCGACATGAACGAGTCGCCGATCGAGGAGGCGATCCGGTGCCTCGACCGGGGCGCCCGGGGCATCAAGCTCCACCCGCGCGCGCAGCGCTTTCTGCTGAACGACGAGCGGCTTGCGCCCGTGTTCGAGCTGGCGGCCGAGCGCCGCGTGCCGATCCTTATCCACGGCGGCCGCGGTCTTCCCCCGATCGCCGACGATCTGTCCCGGCTCGTGGAGGCCTACCCGCAGGCCCAGCTGATCGTGGCGCATGCGGGCATCGCCGACCTCGGGGGCCTCGCCGGCCGCCTCGCCGGACGCAAGGGCGTGTTCTTCGACACGTCGGTCTGGAGCCCGGTCGACCTCCTGGATTTCTTCCACCAGGTTCCGCCTGAGCAGATCCTGTACGCGTCCGACTACCCCTACGGACGTCAGCCCCAGGCGCTCCTGAACTCCTTGCGGACCGCGATCACAGCCGGGCTCGACGAGCAGCAGCTCCGCGACATGCTCGCCGGAAACGCCAACCGGATCGCGGCCGGAGAAGACCCGATCGACCCCTCGATGCCGACCGGAACGGACGAGTTCTCGCAGTCGATGGCGCTCGCGCGCATCCATCAGTACCTGTCGATGGCCACGCCGCTCCTCTGGACGCGGCAGGCCGACACGATCGGCGTCCTCGGCCTGGCGTTGAACGCGTGCTACGAGCGCAATGGTTTCCCGGACGAGCTGGACCAGATCAAGGAGCTGCTATCGACCGCACAGGAGCTCTGGCGCTCGCTTCCCGAGATCGAGGACGAAGGAGAGCGGATGGCGTCGGGCCGCGCCACCTTTGCTCTCGTCCACCTTGCGGACATCATCGCCGTGACACCGCGTGCTTGAGCTGCACGTCAACGGCGAGCGCCACGAGGTGGAAGCGCCGGTGGGGACATCTCTCGCTGACGTTCTGCGCGAGGACCTCGGGCTGACCGGCACCAAGGTCGCCTGCAACGAGGGTCACTGCGGGGCGTGCACCGTGCAGGTCGACGGCGTTCCGATCCTCTCCTGCCTGAAGCTCGTCCACACCGTCGCCGGCCGAGAGGTCACGACGATCGAGGGGCTTCGCGACCACCCGTTGGTCGATGCATTCGTCCGCACAGATGCGCTCCAGTGCGGCTTCTGCACGCCGGGCCAGATTGTCTCGGCGGCGGCACTCGTCGCCGCGAACTCCTCGCCGAGCCCTGAGGAGATTCGCCACGCTATGGCGGGGAATATCTGTCGCTGCGGCACGTATCCGAAAATCGAGGAGGCGATCCTCTCGTGGCAAGGCTGATCCGGACCGAGAAGGAGATCGAAGGTCGCTATACCGAGCAGTGGACCCTCGTCGAGGAGGACACGCTCGACCAGTGGCCGGCAGGTCCGCTCGACGAGGTCGGCCGGCCGGCGAGCAGGATCGACGGGCGGCAGAGAGCGACCGGCGACGCGCGCTACACCGCAGACGTTCAGCTCCCCGGCATCCTGCACGCCGCCGTCCTCCGCAGCCCCCATGCGCGGGCGCGGGTGAGGCGGCTCGATCTCGACCCCGCCCGCCACGCACCCGGCGTCCGTGGCGTGCTCGGGCCGCTGACCGAGGAAGCGAACTACCACGGGCAGGCGATCGCCGCCGTTGCAGCCGACAGCCTTGCGCAGGCCCAAGCCGCGGTCGCGCTCATCGACGTGGAGTGGGAACCGCTCGAGCCGCTGCTCGACCCGGACGACGCTGTCCGTCAGGGGGCGCTCGTCTCCCAGCGCGAAAGCGAGCGCGGCGACGTCGAGCGCGGGCTCGAGGAGGCCGACGTCGTCGTGGAGGCGGAGTACCGCACCCAGACCGTGCTCCACAACTCGATGGAGACACACCAGGCCGTCTGCGAGTGGGAGACGGACGACCGGCTCACGGTCTACATCTCGACGCAGGCGATCTGGGAGGTCCGCGAGACCATCGCCGAGCACTACGGGCTGCCGCCGGATCGCGTCCGGGTCGTCTGCCGGTTCATGGGCGGGGGATTCGGCGCC
>DASSXA010000268.1:0-5603 GCA_035704315.1 Gaiellaceae bacterium | reverse complement strand
AGCAGCGAGTCGACCCGCTCGCTCCGTCGCCGCTCCAGCACACGCGCCGTCTTCGACTTCACCGGGTCGAGCCGGAGGCCGGCTAGGTCGTGAGCGCCCTGTCCGGCAACGGTCTGGATCAGGACTGCGCCGTCCGGCTGTGGCCTCGCGATGAACACGATTCGCGCCTCGATCAGCTCGCGGAGACGGCTGACGACCAGATCGAGCAACTTCGGCAGCTCGATCTCGGTCGACAGCGCATTGCCGACGTCGGTCAACGACTGGAGCTGCTCGCCCCAGCGGGTGGCAGATTCGTAGAGCCGTGCGTTCTCGATCGCGACGGCTGCCTGCCCGGCGAGCAGCTGGACGATCTCCTGGTCCTCTTCGGTGAACGGACCGCCGCCGGCCTTCTCAGTGAGGTAGAGGTTCCCGTACGCGACACCGCGCAGCAGGACCGGCACGCCGAGGAACGTCCGCATCGGCGGGTGGTTCGGCGGGAATCCGACCGACTGCGGATCGGCCGCGAGGTCGTCGATGCGAAGCGGCCTCGCGTCACGGATGAGGACGCCGAGGATGCCGCGTCCGCGCGGGAGGTCGCCGATCGCCACTCTCGTCGCCTCATCGATCCCCGTGGTTACGAAGCGCTCGAGGCCCTGCCGGCTCGGGTTGATGACGCCGAGAGCGGCATACCGTGCGCCCGTCAGCGAGGCGGCAGCTTCGACGATGCGCTGCAGGACGGCGTCGAGCGAAAGTTCCGAGGAAACGGCGATCGCCGCGTCCAGGACCGCGCGCAACCGGGCTTCATCGGTCTCGGCCATGCCGGAGGCATGGTAGGCGTGCGTCAGGCGCGAACTGCGGGCTTCGGCAGCGGCTCGATCGCCTGGAGCGCGCGCTCGATCTCGGCGTCCGGGAGCGCGAAGTCCTCGAGCTGGCCGGAGAAGTAGGCGTCGTAGGCCCCCAGGTCGAAGTGGCCGTGGCCCGAAAGGTTGAAGAGGATCGTCAGCTCGCGGCCCTCTTCGTCGGCCGCGAATGCCGCCCGCACGACGCCGTGGATGGCGTGGGCGGCTTCCGGCGCCGGGATGATCCCTTCGCTGCGGGCGAACTGGACGGCGGAGGCGAAGACCTCGGTCTGCGGATAGGCCTCCGCCCGGACGAGCCCGTCGAGCACGAGCTGGGAGATCAGCGGCGCGACGCCGTGGTAGCGGAGGCCTCCGGCGTGAATCCCCGCCGGCACGAAATCGTGGCCGAGCGTGTGCATCGGGACGAGCGGCGTCAGCTGCGATGTGTCGCCGAAGTCGTAGGCGAACGGCCCCCGTGTCAGCGTCGGGCACGCCTCGGGCTCGCAGGCGAGCACGTCGATGTCGCGGCCGGCGATCTTCTCCCGCAGGAACGGGAAGGAGAGGCCGGCGAAGTTGGAGCCGCCGCCGACGCAGCCGGCGATCAGGTCCGGGAAGGCGCCCGCCTGCTCCATCTGGGCGAGGGCCTCCTGCCCGATCACGGTCTGGTGCATGAGCACGTGGTTGAGGACGCTGCCGAGCGAGTAGGCCGTGTCCTCCCGAGTGGCCGCGTCCTCGACTGCCTCGGAGATGGCGATGCCGAGGCTGCCCGGTGTGTCGGGCATCTCTTCGCGAATCGCGCGTCCGGCCTGGGTGTCCTCCGACGGGCTCGGCACGACCTCCGCACCCCACGTCTGCATCATCGAGCGGCGGTAGGGCTTCTGCTCGTAGGAGACCTTGACCATGTAGACCTTGCACTCGAGCTCGAAGAGCCGACACGCAAGGGCAAGGGCGCTTCCCCACTGACCGGCTCCGGTCTCCGTGGAGATCCGCGTGCGACCCTCCTGCTTCACGTAGTACGCCTGCGCGACGGCGGTGTTCGGCTTGTGGCTACCTGCCGGACTGACGCCCTCGTACTTGTAGAAGATCCGCGACTTCGTCCCCAGCGCCTGCTCCAGCCGGTGGGCCCGGTAGAGCGGCGTCGGCCGCCACAGACGGTAGACGTCGCGAATCGCCTCGGGAATCTCGATCTCGGCGTCCTGCGAGACCTCCTGTCCGATCAGCTCCATCGGGAAGAGCGGAGCGAGATCCTCTGGGCCGATCGGCTCGCCCGTGCCGGGATGCAGGATCGGCTGTGGCGCGTTTGGAAGGTCGGACTGAATGTTGTACCAGCGCTCTGGAATCGCCGATTCCGGGAGCAGGAACTTCGTCTCGGCCATGCGGCGAGCTTACTCCCCGCCGGTCGGCATCGGCTCGTCCTCCGCAAGCGAGACTCCACGCGGAGCGCGGCCGAACGTGTCGCTCGACCGAGCCGAGAGCTCCTCGGGCCAGTCGCGCGGATAGTCCCCGAGGCTCCGCCGCTCGCCGCCCGGGACGTGGAGCTCGACGGAGATTCGGCCGTTGCCGACCCGGATGAAGTTGTAGGCCGGCCGGGGGAAACCGCGGGTGCGGAGCGTCGACACGGTGCCGGAGTGCACGAGCAGCAGCCCGGCCACCGGCCAGACGTAGGGCACGTGCCTGTGGCCCGAGAGGACGAGATCGACCTCGGAATGGCGGAGGAGCGAGAGCACGTCACCGGCGTCGAGCACCTGGTTGCGCTCTCGGCCGGTGCCGGGGATGGGCATCAAGTGGTGGTGGCACACGAAGACACGCAGATCCGCCGGACCGGCGAACCCCTCGGCGATCCAGCCGTAGTGCTCACGCCCGATCTCACCCTCGTCGAGGTCCGGCTTGGACGAGTCGACGGCGACGAGCGAGAGGTCGAGCCCGCCGACCTGCAGTCGCTGCCGCGAGTCACGCGCGCCGAAGGTGTCCTCGAAAAGCAGATAGCCGACGTTGCGCGCGTCGTGGTTTCCGGGTACGAACACGATCTCTTCACAGGCGATCGCTGCAAGCTCCTCGCGCGCAACCGGGTACTGATCGGGAAAGCCGTCGTCGGTCAAATCGCCTGCGACCACGACGAGGTCGGGACCGGCTGCGTTGATCTCCTCGATCGCGGTCGTCAGAAGCTCCCGCCGATACCGGCCTCCGCCCACGTGCACGTCCGAAATCTGCGCGATCAGCATCGTCTGAGTCTCTCACCTTTTATCCTGACCGCGTGAGCGTCGAAATGCGGCCGAGACTACGCGGCGTTTTTCACCAGTACGCCTTCTTCGCCTCGCTTCTCCTGGGAGCGGTGCTCGTCGTCGGGTCCTCGGGGCCGGCGGAGCGAACATCCGCGATCGTGTTCGCAACGGCGCTGGCGGCCATGTTCGGGATCAGCGCGCTCTATCACCGGATCACGTGGCGCCCGCGCACGAGGCTGTGGATGCGGAGGCTCGATCACGCGGCGATCTACCTGCTGATCGCTGGTACGTACACGCCGTTCGCGCTCCTCGCCCTCACGGACGTCTGGCGCTGGACGATCCTGCCCATCGTCTGGGGCGGCGCGCTGGTCGCGATCGTGCTCAAGCTCGCCTGGGTCGACGCGCCCAAGTGGCTGGCCGTCGCGATCGGGATCGCGCTCGGCTGGATCGGCGTCGTCGCCCTGCCGCAGCTTTGGGCCCACGCCGGCCTCACGGGAGTCGCCCTCCTCCTGGCCGGTGGAATCCTGTACACGGGCGGAGCGATCGTCTACGCACGGCGCCGTCCCGACCCCGTCCCGGCCGTCTTCGGCTACCACGAGCTTTTTCACGCGCTCGTCATCGCCGCGGCTGCGTGTCAGTACGCGGCAGTCGCCTTCGTCCTCCTGGATTAGATCTTGCGACTCCTCGGCGGCGCGCCCCAGCGGGAGCGGCGTCCACGCCCCGAGTAGACGAGCCGCTTGGGCGCGACGCGCATCCCCTGTTGCTCGAACTGCCCGTGCTCCCCGACGCTCCGTGCGAAGTGGCTCACCTCGGCCTGCTGCTCGGGTAGCACCAGCGTGATCCCGGTCCCGTCGCGCCCCGCGCGAGCCGTGCGGCCGACGCGGTGGACGTAGCCCTTCTTGTCGGCAGGCGGGTCGAAGTTGATCACGTGCGTGATGTGATCGAGGTCGAGGCCGCGCGCCGCGACGTCCGTAGCGACGAGGGTCGAGACCTTTCCGGAATCGAAGCGCTCGAGCGCGCGCTCGCGGGCCCGCTGATTCATGTCGCCGTGCAGCGCGACGGCCTTGACGTCGTGGCGGGTCAGCTTCTGCACTAGTCGGTCGGCGCCGCGCTTCGTGCGAACGAAGACGAGCGTGAGCCCATCGTCATGTCCGAGCATCTCCACCAGCGTCTCGACCTTGGTGTCGGCTGTTACGCCGACGAAGCGATGCTCGGTCTCGCCGCGCTCGAGGTGGCTCGGAAGCTGCGCGTCGAATCGGCTCGGGCTGTCCGTGTAGGCCCGCGCGAGCTTCGCGACCTCGCCGTCCAGCGTCGCCGAGAAGAACATCGTCTGGCGATTGCGTGGAAGCCGTCGGACGATCGCGTCGACTTGGGGTTGGAAGCCCATGTCGAGCATCCTGTCGGCCTCGTCGAGCACAAGGATGCGAATGTCGTCGAGCTTGACGAGGCGGCGCCTCGCCAGGTCCTCGAGCCGACCGGGAGTGGCAACGAGAATGTGTGCGCTCTTCGCAGCCCTCGCCTGCGCGGCGATCGAGGTTCCGCCGTAGACGGCGGCCACCTCGAGGCCCCGCGCGCGGCCGACGTCGGCGAACTCCTCGGCGACCTGTGATGCAAGCTCGCGTGTCGGAACGAGCACGAGCGCCGACGGCCGGGAATTGCGAGGGTCGAGGCGCTGCACGATCGGTACAGCGAAGGCAAGCGTCTTGCCCGATCCTGTGGGTGACTTGGCAAGCACGTCCAGTCCGGAAATGGCGTCCGGCAGGACGAGCTCTTGAATGGAAAACGGCGTATGGATCGACCGGCGCGCGAGCGCGGCGGTGATCGGTTCGGCTACGCCGAGGTCCGCGAAAGACTTCTGTGACACGTTCGACTCCTTCAGTTGCGGTTCGAGATTCGCCTGCCTCGAAACCGCCGAAGAAGGAACGAGAAGCTCATCTCACGGGGCGGCGGGATTGCCGTCCCTGGCGAACACAGTAGCAACGAAAAATGCCGAGTCCTGCAAACCCGAAGGCCTACAGGACTCGACGAAGCGACTCTCTCACCTTCACCACGAGCTTGTCAAGCGGGAACCGTCCGGGCGTTCTGTAGGGGCCTGCAGGCGCTCGTCGGCGGGGGTACATTCGACATGGGATCAACGACAGGGAGGTTGTCGTGAAACGAATCGTGCTGTTGGCTGCTGTGGCTGCTCTTTGGCCGACAGTCGTCACCGCCTCGGCGCAGACGGCGGCTGCGCCGACGAAGGAACAGGGGAAGCTCATCGTCGGCTTCGACCTGCCCGCACCGGGCTTCTGGAACGGCAGGGCGTCGGGCACGACGATCAAGAATCCGTCCGGCTTCGAGTACGCGCTCTCGCAGGCCATCGCCGCCCGCCTCGGTATCCGAAAAGTCCAGTACCTCCGAGCGCCGTTCGGCACGATTCTCCTCGCCGGCCCGAAGAAGTTCGACTTCGCGCTCGAGGAGACCACGATCACCGTGGCGCGCTCGCGGGTCATCGGCTTCTCGACGCCGTACTTCGACGCGAACCAGGGCGTACTGATCCGCAAGGGACTCACGAAGCCCACTC
>DASSXA010000081.1:0-6089 GCA_035704315.1 Gaiellaceae bacterium | reverse complement strand
GACGGCTCGACGGTGAGGTCGAGCTTCGGCCCCTTGGGTTCCTCCTCGGCCAGCGCCGGTTGCTCGTGCGGCGGATGCTTGTGCTGCTCGCCCTCCATGAGCTCGATCGAGTGATCGATCAGGTAGGTGTAGAAGTCCTCGATCTGCTCCTTGGTCAGCTCGACTTCCTCGAGCGCCGAGACGATCTCGTCGTAGGTGAGGAAGCCTTTTTCCTGACCCTCTTGAACAAGCTTGTGGAGCTCTTCGACGTCGGGGAGCGAGATGTCGACCGTGAGCAACGGGGGCCCTCACTTTCTCTCGTCGTGCTGGGACGGGGAGGTTTCGACCTCGACACGAAGAGAACCGGGCCTGCTCATCCGGCTCCCCTCCGGCCGCCGGAATATACAACGGGATTCGCGGCGCGCGAGACTTTTTTGACATGGCGATGCGAGCACGTGTCATTCGGCTCGAATCTCTCCGACGGTCTCGCCCCGGCTGTTTTCGACCGGAGCGGCCTCGAGCCGCTCGACCGGGTAGCCAAGGCGGGCAACAAACGCGGCGAGCGCAGCCCCGACGGCTCTCGCGTCTCCGTCCTCGACCTTGAGCGCGAGACCGAGCCCACTCGGGCCGGCCGCACACATCAGCCCCTCGGCGCCGCCCTTGGCGATCCAGCCCTCACGGGCGCGCATCAGGATCGTGTCGACGCCGTCGGGCCCACGGATCAGCGCGGGGTGGGCGCGCATCGCCGTCGCGACTCGGTCTCCGCCGTCGAGTCGCTCGAGGCGAGCGTAGGCGAGCGCCATTCGCTCCAGCGGCATTGCGAAGGCGACGACCCCGCAGCCGTCGACCCCCGTCTCGATGTCCTCTTCGCCCATGTCGGCCGCGCGCGCCACCTCGGTCAGCATCGCTCGCTGGCAGGGGTGGTCCGGGAGCCGGTAGCCGCTGGACTCCCAGCCGTGCGCCCGGCAAAGCGCGAGCATCCCGGCGTGCTTGCCCGAGCAGTTGTGCTTGATCGCCTCGGGCGGCTCGCCGGCAGGGCCGCACTCCAGCTCGTCTTCACTGGCCGGTGCCCTCTCGAGGAGCGCCCGGACGGCGGCAAGCTGCTCGGGGAGCGCGAGGTGTGACGCGCAGGCGATCGCGAGCTCCTGCTCGGCGAGCTCCGGCAGCGCCCGGGTGAGCGGGAGCGCCTGGATCGGCTTGGCGGAAGAGCGCAGAAACGTCACGAGCCCGCCGTCGCCGGCCTCCTCCACCACGGCTCCGTCCTGGACCGCTACGGCGTGGATTCGATGGCGCGACTCCACTGTGCTGCCGCGCCGGACGGCTACCGTGATCGGCCGAGGCATGGAAGCGGGAGCGTAGTAGTGCCGGAGTTTCCGGAGATGGAGGCGTGGCGTCGTCAACTCGACGATCCGGTCAGTGCCTTTCCGATCGCGAAAGCCGGGCCGGCGCACATCGCGACGCTCAAGACGTACGACCCGCCGCTCTCGGCGCTCGAGGGGCGGCGGCTCGCCGGCGCCGAGCGGCGGGCCAAACGGCTGCTCTTCCCCACCGACGACGGTGAGCTCGTCCTGCTCGTTCATCTGATGTCCGCGGGTCGCCTCAAGTACCTCCAGGCCGGCCAGGAGGGGCCGAAGACGCCCGCGTTCCGGCTCGCGTTTCAGGGTGGTGGACAGCTCGTGCTCACCGAGGCGGGCGCGAAGAAGCGCGCGGGCGTCTGGCTGCTTCCACCCGAACAGGCGGAGGCGGAGCTCGAGCACCTCGGACCAGAGGCGTTCGGGATCGGCGCGGAGCGGCTCGGGGAGATCTTTGCCGCAGAGTCTCGCCGACTGCACTCGCTGCTCCGCGACCAACGCGTCATCGCGGGAATCGGACGCGCCTGGGCGAACGAGATCCTCCATCGCGCGCAGCTCTCCCCGTATGCGCTGACGCAGGACCTAGGCCCCGGCGAGGTCGCTCGACTCGCAGAGGCGATCGATGCGGAGCTGGCGCGCGGCCTCGAGCTCCGCGAGCGTGGCGCGAACGACAAGCGCACCTACCGGGTCCACAACAAGCTGGCGGAGCCCTGCTTCGTCTGCGGCACCCCGATCGCTCGCGTCGACTTCGAGGAGCACACGATCTACTACTGCCCGACGTGTCAAACGGGCGGGCGGATCCTCAAGGACCGGCGCCTGTCGAAGCTCCTGCGGTAGAGGGCTGGTGTGAAATCCGGTCCGGCCAAATTTCGCATCAGGCCTCTTTACTAGGGAAGCGCACGCGGAGAGCCTCGGCGTCGAGCTCTACAGCCGCGCCGACGGCCTTCAGGACACGCGTGCCGACGGCGGCCGCGAAGTCCCGGAGCTCCAGCCCCGCCGCGATTGCGCCTGCGTTCTCCACGATCGGCGTGATCGCGACCTCCGCACCGTCGACGATCACCGTGACCTGCTCGAGACCTCCGTGGCGGCGGACCGCCTCGGCGAGCGCGCTGAGCGAGAGCGTCGCCCAGTGAGGGTCGGTTTCGACCTCTGCGCCCTCGCCGCTGATGGTCATCCGTCCGGCTTCGACGCGTTTGGCGGCGGCATCTGCAAGGTCACGTGAGCCGACGGTTCGCGGGTCAGGTTCGAACCGGCCGTCCTCCACGCGAGCAGCAGCACTGAGCAGATCCAGGAGGGCGGCCATCTGGTCGGCGGCCGCACCGATCATCTCGGCGTAGCGGTCGGCAGGCTCACCGATCTGGTCGAGCCGTTGCAGCGTGCGCGCGAATCCCGAGGCCGTCGCGAGCGGCGTCCGCAGGTCGTGACACGCAAGCGAAACCAGCTGGGCGAATGGATCTGGGGCCACGATTTCCGCTGCTACGGTCCGCATTATCCACCCATGAGCGACCTTCGCGACGTCTTCGAGCACGACCTTCAGGCATCAGAGCCGGAGGTGCGCCTCGGGCTCTCGCGCGCGGGGGTTCGGTCGGTGTCGAAGGCGATCCGCATCCGCTACGGGCCGTGGGAGAAGCTGATCGCAGCGGAGATCGATTGCACGGTCGACCTCGACGGCGCCCAGAAGGGCGTCCACATGTCCCGCTTCCCAGAGCTCTTCGAAGAGGCAATCGAGCGCGTCGTGCTCGAGGAGGCGTTCCTCGTCGAGGATCTCGCCGCTCACATCTCCGAGCAGATCGTGGCGCGACAGGGCGCCGGCCGCGCCGAGACGAGGATCGTCGCGCGCTACCCGATCGAGCGGCGGACACCGGTCACGGACCTTCCGACGCAGGAGATGGTCGCGCTCATCGGGGTCGCGGCGGCCGGCGAGCGCGGGGTTCGTCGCGTCGTCGGCGTCGAGGCGACGGGGATCAATGCATGCCCCTGCGCCCAGGGTCTCGTGCGGGGAGCAGCGAGCGCGCGACTGCTCGAGGCTGGGTTCGCGGAAGGGGATGTAGAGCGCATCCTCGAGCTGGTGCCGATGGCGACCCACAACCAGCGCGGCCGCGGGACGCTCTTCGTCGGCAGCGAGACCCGGGTCAACGCGGAGCAGCTCGTCTCCATCGTCGAGTCGTCGATGAGCTCACCGGTCTACGAGCTGCTCAAGCGGCCCGACGAGCTCTTCGTCGTCGAGCATGCGCACCTCCAGCCGCGCTTCGTCGAGGACTCGGTGCGGCTGGCACTGCAGGGGACCCTCGACGCGTATCCCGCGCTCTCCGACAGCGATTTTCTCTTCTCCCGCCAGGTGAACCTGGAGACGATCCACACGCATGACGTGGTCGCGGAGCGCTACGGGACAGCAGGCGAGCTACGCGCCGAGCTGGCCGGCGGCGACCAGCTCCCCCACCACACCGAGCTTCGCGAGTGGCTCGCGGCGTAGCGCCGATTTCGAGCGGGGTCAGACCCCATCACGTGCCTGTAACAACCGTTCCACGGAAAGCCCGCTCGAAGGGTCATGTCCGCGGCTAAGCCGAGGGGAACTGTGGACAGCGCGTCACGCTCTTTTGGCGCTTCCTTGTGCTTCTCGTGGCGGGGTCTGACCCCAGCCGGAGCGGCTCAGCGCTGCGGGATGGCGTAGCCGCTGACCCACTCGTTGACGGTGGGCCAGTCGAGATTCGCGAAGAACGCCTCGATGTAGGAAGCGCGGTCGGTCTGGTAGTCGAGGAAATACGCGTGCTCGTAAACGTCGAGCGCCACGAGCGGCGTCGCGTTCCAGATGGGATACGTGTTCTGCGCGTCGCCGAGGTAGTTGAAGAGCCGGCCCTCGTCCCAGTCGTACGCCGTCCAGGCCCAGCCGCGCCCCGCCATGCCCGTCGCGGTCAGATCCGCACGCCACGCGGCCACCGAACCGAAGTCGCGCTCGATCAGGTCACCGATCGCGTCGACCGGGTCGCCGCCGTCGCCGCCCAGGTGCTCGAAATAGATCTCGTGGTTCTTGATCCCACCGATGGCGAAGGTCAGATCTACCTTGAGAGCGCGGACCTCCGAATACACCTGATTCGCAGAAGAGAGATCGAGGTCGCTGAGTGCCCCGAGGATCTCGTTCCGCTTAGCGACGTACCCCTCGTAGAGCTTGTAGTGAGCCTCGACGGACTCCCGAGAGATGCCGTCCAGCTCGTAAAGGCGCGGCTTGAGCTGGCGCGGGGCGATCTCCGGGTGGTTGTAGGCAAGCGTCGCCAAGGCGAACTCCTTTACGAAGACTTTGGGGCCGGCCGGAGCATAACGAGGCTCCCGCCGGCCCCTGTCTACTTGGTGCGCTCGCGAAAGACAATCGTGCGGCTGTTGCTCCAGAGGTAGCCGGAGCCGGCCTGGTTCGTGGTCAGGAAGATCCTCAGGGCGTGCCGTCCGCGCGGGAGGTTCACCTTGAACCTGCGCGCGCCGCTACTCCCCAAGATGACCTTCTTGGTGTTCACCCACTGGCCGAGGCTCGACTTCCGCTGCACATAGACGAAGTGCCCGGCGAACGAGGTCCCGCCGGCCTTCGCCGACGTGACGAACCACGGCGCTCTCCGGATGAACGTCAGCCTTGGACGAACCCCGACCGACGCGGTCGCGCTCTGCCGGTTGCCCCACTTCGCGTAGTACTCGGTCAGAACCTGCGGCGTCTCGGAGAAGTCCCACAACCCTCCGGTCGCTGTGGCGACGTCGGCCTGTTTGACAAACGAGGTCTGGCCCCAGGGACGCGCCCAGACCTGGACGATCTGATTCGCCGCACCGGACGAGATCTGCCCCGTGAGGCGAACCGGCGCTCCCCAGAACACGACGCCTGCAGTCGCCGCGATCGAAACGGACGGCGGCGGGCCCTTGACTTCGATCGTCCCACGCGAAGACGGCTTCAGCGCATCGCGATACCTATAGGTGCCGGATGCCGTGAAGACCTTCGTGTAGGTCGCTCGCGGCCTGAGGACCGGCGAGGCGAAGAGACCATTGTCGGCGACCACCTGATGGTTGACCGTGTCGTCGTTTCGCCAACGGATGCTGTCGCCGGTCTGAATCGTGCGTGTGACCGGTGCGAATCCGGTCGACCTGATCGCCACAGTCCTCGTCACTGCGGCGAGCGCAGTGGCGCCCACAGCGAGCCCGAGGACGGCGGCGGCAAGCAGTAATGCCTTTCTCATATGCCGAGAACCCCCTTCATTAGGGCGTTACTGCCCGAAGCTTGACGCGGCGAATCCTCGAAAACGCCAATCCGAATCAACTTCATACAACTCCTTACAGTTCCTTTGGTTATGAGGGCGCTCGTCACCGGCGGAACCGGCCGGCTCGGGGCGGCAATCGCCGAGCGGCTGGAACGCGAAAGGTGGACCGTCTTCGCCGCGGCGCGGAGCGACGGCGATCTGTCCACGGCCGACGGCGCGCGAGGGCTCGTGCGTGCAGCCACCGAACGGCTGGGCGGTCTTGACCTGCTCGTCAACGCCGCGTCGGAAGGCTTCGTGGCCCGTCCCCTTGAGAGCGTGGACGAGGCCGCATGGGACGCTGCCCTCGGGGCCACGGCCAAAGGGAGCTTCTTCGTCACTCAGGCAACGGCCCCGCTCCTCCGCGAGTCGGGCGGAGTCGTCGTCATGATCGAGGATGTCGCCGCGTACCAGCCCTGGCCGTCCTTTGCGCCCCACTGCGCGGCCAAAGCTGCTCAGGCGATGCTGACCCGCGTCTTCGCGCGCGCCC
>DASSXA010000036.1:0-6664 GCA_035704315.1 Gaiellaceae bacterium | reverse complement strand
ACCGCTCGTCGCCGCTGTTTCCGGCTTCTGCCTCGGAGGCGGCTGCGAGCTGGCGATGGCATGCGATCTGATCGTCGCCTCCGAAACCGCCAAGTTCGGTCAGCCCGAAACTGGCCTCGGGCTGATTCCGGGCGCGGGTGGGACTCAGCGGCTGACGCGGGCCGTCGGCAAGGCGCTGGCGATGGACGTGATCCTGAGCGGGCGTTTCCTCTCCGCCCGGGAGGCGCTGCGCGCCGGGCTCGTCGCCCGGGTGGTCGCGAAAGAGGCGTGGCTCGACGAGGCGAAGCGCGTTGCTCGGGACGTCGCTTCGAAGGGACCGGTTGCGACCCGGCTCGCCAAGGAAGCAGTCGATCGTGCGCACGAGAGCCCGCTCACACTCGGCGTCGAGTACGAGCGGCGGCTGCTCTATCTCGCGCTTGCATCCGAGGATGCGAAGGAGGGCCTGACGGCGTTCCTCGAGAAGCGGAAACCAGACTTCAAAGGGAGGTAACGATGCCCAACGTCGACGAGCTGCTCACAGGTGCCCGCGACGCGATCAGCGTGAAGCGGGTTTACGGCGATCCTGTTGAAATCGAGGGAGTGACGATCGTGCCCGCCGCGATGGTTCGCGGCGGCGCAGGCGGAGGCGGCGACGACGAAGGGAACGGGGGCGGCGGCTTCGGCGTGCAGGCGAGGCCTGTCGGGGCGTGGGTGCTTCGCGACGGCGAGGCGACGTGGAAGCCTGCCGTCGACGTGAACCGCATCGCGCTCTTCGCGTTCCTGCTCGGGCTGGCGTTCGCGCTGCGCGGCCGCAGCGACTAGCGCTCTACGTTTCGAGCTCGTCAGGGCGGAGGGGAACGTGGAGCTCCTCGCCGTTCCTGATCACTGTCGCGGTCAACGTCGAGCCGATCAGTTCGCCGACCATCAGGCGCTGCAGGTCGTCCACACCCTCGACGATGGCGCCGTCGAGAGCGACGATCAGATCCTCCGCGCGGAGCCCGGCTCTGGCTGCCGGACTGCCCTCGGCGACCTCGACCACTTCGACCGCCGTCTCTCGGTCGAGGCGTGCGGCGAGCCTCGGTGGCAGCGGCCTCGAACCGCCGACGACGCCGAGGAAGGCGCGCCGGAAGCGGCCCTCCGCCATCAGCGTGCTGACGATCTTCCTGGTCGTCTCGTTGATCGGGACCGCCAGACCGAGCCCCCAACCGGCGACAGCGGTGTTGATGCCGATCACGCGGCCCCGGCCGTCGGCCAGCGCCCCGCCTGAGTTCCCCGGGTTGAGGGCCGCGTCCGTCTGGATCACGTTCTCGACCAGGCGGAGCTGTCTCCGAGAGCGGACGGGCAGGGAGCGACCGAGTGCCGAGACGACGCCGGCGGTGACCGAGCCCGCGAAGCCGTTGGGGTTACCGATCGCGACGACAAGCTGGCCCACGCGGAGTTCCTCGGCATCGCCGAGCTCCGCGGCGGTTGCGTCGCCGTCGAGTCGGAGGACGGCGAGGTCGGACAGCGGGTCGGAACCGACGAGGTCGAACGCCAACTCGCGCCCGTCGACGAACGACGCCTGGCCGGAGCCGTCGGTGCGCTCGACCACGTGGGCCGATGTGAGCACGAAGCCGTCGGGGGTGATCACGACGCCGCTGCCGGCGCCGTCGAGGCGCCGTCCGCCGCGCACCCGACGGGAGACGCGGAGGTTGGCAACCGAGGGCGAGAGACGCTCGGCGACGGTCGTGACGACCCGCGAGTAGGCGTCGAGCGCCTCTGCGTCAGTAGGCAGGCGGTCGGTCGCGGTGCGTTGGTTGTCTGCATGCTCGGCGCGAACGAGCTCGAGGGGAGCCATGGCGCCCAAGGTAGCTCGGCCGCACCAGTCTGCGTCGAGCGCTGAGCCGCGTCGCAGCCCCCACCCAACCCGGGGGACCGAACCCACATCGAAGGCTAGTGGTCGAAGCCGCACGGCTCCGCGCCGAGAATGCGCCAAGATTGCGCCATGGCCGAAGTCGAGACCAGCCGCGACGGCGCTGTCCTGACGATCACGCTGAACCGACCGGACGTCCTCAACGCCTTCAACCGGGCGCTGCACGAGGCGCTCGCAGGCGCTCTCAAGGAGGCGCGAGACGAGGAGATTCGAGCTGTCGTCGTAACGGGCGCCGGCCGCGGCTTCTGTGTCGGCCAGGACCTGACCGAGTTCCGTGAGGCGCCCGGTGACATCGCCGATCGCCTCAGGAGCACCTACCACCCGAACATTCACGCCGTCCGCGCACTCGAGAAGCCGGTGATCGCCGCCGTCAACGGCCCGGCCGCCGGCGCGGGCCTGTCATTCGCCTGTGCCTGTGACGTTCGCATCGCGGCTGACGCGGCGAGCTTTATCCCCGCATTCATCAACATCGGTCTCGTACCTGACTCCGGTGGAACGTTCTTCATCGCTCGGCTGCTCGGGCCGGCACGGGCGTTCGAGTGGATGACCTCCGGCCGCTCCTTGACCGCCGCGGAAGCACACGCGTGGGGGCTCGTGTCCGAGGTCGTTGATCCCGACAGGCTCACCGAGCGTGCCGCAGAGCTTGCCCGCTCCCTTGCCGCCAGCCCGACAAGGGCGATCGGCATGACGAAGCGTCTCTTCGACGCCGCTCCCTTGAACACGCTCGACGAGCAGCTCGAGCTGGAGGCTCAGCTCCAGTCTGCGGCGACCAAGACCGAAGACTTCCGGGAGGGCGTCGCCGCCTTCCTCGAGAAGCGCTCGCCGGAGTTCAAGGGCCGCTAAGCCGGCTTGACTGCGCGGAGATAGGCGCTGCCCATCCGCCAGACGCCGCGGCCCTCCTCGACAGCCGGACGAAGCTCTGCAACGAGCAGCTCGCGCTCCTCGGCGGTCAGCGCCGCATCCATCGCCTCCGCGAGCGTCGGGATCTTCGGATTCCCTGAGCTGTGCCGGGCTGTCTCCCAGTTACGGGGCTCCATCGGGATCGCTTCGGCCCGGTGCTCCAGCACGACCGGGAAGAAGCCGGAACGCTCAGCGAGCGCGAACAGGTCCCGCTCGTCGAAGTCGAACATCGGGTCGTCCAGCGGCTGGAACGTCCGCCCGTATTCGGTCAGCTTCCCCATCAGCCGGGCCGCCTCGCCGTCCAGCGCGTAGCCCCACGTGCGGCGGCGCTCTTCCAGCCCGAACCGGTTGATCGGCTCGAAGATCGAAACGCGACCTCCCGGCCGCAGGACCCGGTGGAACTCCCTGAACGCGCGCCCCTTGTCAGCGACATAGATCAGGACCGACCGCGTCGTCACGACGTCGACCGACTCGTCGGCCACGCCTTGCAGATCTTCCGCAGGAGACTCGACAAAGCGACAGCGCTCGAGCACGCCCGCCTTGGCAGCCAGTTCTCGGCAGTCCTCGAGGAGGGCGGCCGACACGTCGGCGAAGATCACCTCAGCTACGCCTCGTTCGAACGCACCGAACCCGATCAGGCCGTTCCCGCAGCCGACATCGATCAGCGCGTCGCCGTCCTCGAGCGCTGCACCATCCAGCACCCGATCGCGCAGGACCGCGAGCTCCTCCAGCATGCGTGCCTCGTACGCGGGATCCCCGCCGGTCCGGCGGGTGCGGATCCAATCAGCCCAGCAGTCCGTGGAAGCCATGGACCGACTGTAGCCCGCCTGCTAGAGCGCTCCGCACGCGCCGCAGTGGAGGACGCCGACGCGGCGCTCCGCGCCGCAGGCCGAGCACGAGGCCACGGTCTCCCGGCCGCAGCCTTCGCAGTGTGTCGTACCACGGACGGGATACCCGCAGAAGGGACACTCCCGCTTGCGAACACGCCGAAGCGGAATTCGCTCTGCCAGATACCGCTGCAACCCGACAAACGCGAGCAGCGTGGCAGCGATCCCAAGGAGCGAGAGAACGAAGGGCCCGAGGTCGAGGGGGTCGACATAGTCGGTGATGTAGTCGACCGCGAAAACGAAGGCGAGGATCGCGGCGTACCCGACAACGGCTACGGCGACGACGAAGTAGCGAGAACCGCGCCTGCGTAGTCGGGCCAACAGCCAGTAGCCGATGGCCACCGAGGCGGCAACCAGGACAAAGCGGAGCAGGAAGGTGATGAGCGCGCTGCGGTCCTCCCTGCGCTCGCGCTCGGCTTCGACGCGCTCATTCGCGCGGTCGGCGGCCGGCTGCGCCGCAGCGACAGCCCGCTGGGCAGATACCACTTCGCGCTGCGCGCCGCGGAACCGAGCCTGCGCCCGCTCGTACGCTCGCTCGAGTTGCGGCGCCTGCCTGCCGGCGTCGAGGGCTGTCCGGTAGGCCTCGCGGCGAAGCTCCAGGTTGTCCCGGGCGGCGGCTCTCGCCTGGGTCGCCGCGTTCAGTTGCATCCGTGCGGCCTCGAGCCGCCGCAGAAGCGCACGGTCCGCCGCGCTCGGCTGGACGCTCTCGACGGCGACGGCCTCAGACACTTCGTCCTCGATCCGCTCATACGTCCAGAGCCCGCCGATCAGCAGAAAGATCGCGAGGACGAGAGCAAGGAGCTTCTCGCTCTTGGTCGTCTGGATCTCCTCGACGTCGACGCGTGTGCTCATGCTGCCTTCCCCCTTTTCGTCCTCGGCCGAAGCTCCACCTTGAGCTCACAGTCGAGCGCGTTTGCGATCCGCAGGAGCGTGTCGATTCGCGGCGGTCGTCCACCTGACTCGAGGCGAGCGATCGCCGACTGGGTGGTTCCCGTCAGCTCCGCCAGCTCCGCCTGGGACAACCCGAGGTCCCGGCGCCGGGTCGCAACCTGATCCGCGATGGCGGCGAAGAACCAGCCCTGGTCTGGATCGATCTTCGCCAAGCGCTCGCGAATGCGCTCGAGTTTCGGCATAGCAATTATGCTATTATAGCAAAGAGGCTATATGCCCTGCAAGGCCGCGAGAATCTCGCCCGGCTCCGGGAAGCGGCCACTCTCCTGCTTGGAGAAGACCAGCTCACCGTCGCGGACCACATCGAACTGGCCCCTGCCGCCGCGGATGTCCTCCGCCGGAATTCCGCTCGCGTTCAACTCGGCCGCGAGACTCGCGGCCCGCTCGTCATAGCCAGCTCAGGTCGGGCAGTAGTAGATCTCGACGGCCACGGTCCCAGCGTACCTCCGGGCATCGGATGTGCTCTCATAGAGCTGCCGGCAGGGCGACCGAAGGGAGGTACATGGCGAAAGCACGCACGACACGCATGCGGGCGATCGTCGTACTGATCGCCGGCCTGCTGGTTGTGGCGGTCGTCTGGGCAGGGACGGCGCTCGGCGGCGGATCGGGTGGAGGCGCGAAGCCCTCCACCCCGGCGCGGAGCGACACTGGCAAGAGCCAGAGCGGGAAGCAGACCCCGCACAAGAACTGCCCGAGGGACCGTGCACACGACTCGTCGATCGATCTCTAACGACGGTCGGCAGACCCTAGGCGCCCCGGCCGGGTGGCCGGGGCGCCGAGGGGATCGCTAACGGACTGTGAACGACTGCGTCAGCTGAGCGTCAGAGCTCGAGCCGGCGTAGACGTCGATCTGGCCCGGTTCGACGACGAACTTGCCACGATTGTCGTAGAAGCCGAAGTCGCTCTTGTCGAGCCGGAACGTAACGGTCTTCGCCTCACCCGGGTTCAGCGTGACGCGCTCGAACCCGCGCAGGCGGCGAACCGGTTGCGAGATGCTGGCTACAGGGTCGTGGATGTAGAGCTGGACGACCTCGTCGCCGGCGCGGCTACCCGTGTTCGTCACGGTCACGGAGGCCGTCAGGCTTCCGTTGCGTGACACGCTCGAGGAGCTCAGTTGCAGGTTCGAGACAGCGAACGTCGTGTAGCTGAGCCCATAGCCGAACACGTACAGCGGCGAGCAGCTCGGGATGTCCCGATGGCGTGAGTTCCACTTCACGTCCGGATTGCAGGGCCGTCCTGCCGGCTCGTGGTTGTAGTAGATCGGCACCTGGCCGAGCCGGCGCGGGAAGGACACGGGCAGCTTGCCGCCCGGGTTGACCTTGCCGAACAGGACGTCGGCCACCGCAGGGCCTGCCTGCACGCCTGGGAACCAGGCCTCGAGGAGCGCGGGCATGTCGCCGACGATGTCCTCGAGGGCGAGCGGGCGGCCGTTGAAGAGCACGACGACGAACGGTTTCCCGGTGGCCTTGATCGCCTGGATCAGATCTTCCTGCTTGCCCGGAAGATCCAGTGTGCTGCGGGCAGCCGCCTCGCCGCTCATTTCCCGCGTCTCGCCCAGGGCGAGCACGACCTGGTCGGCGGCCTGCGCGACCCCGACGGCCTCTGGGAACCCGGCAGTGGACTGGCAGCCCTCCGGATTGTCCGTCGGAGGCTCGGCGTTCGAGAGCTGGCAGCCCTCGGCATACGTCGTGGTCCCGGTGCTCTGGGCCTTGATCCCGTCGAAGACGGTCACGGCATCGGTGTCGCGGCCGGCGCCCCACCAAGGACCGAGCATGTCGTGCTGGTTCTTGGCGAGCGGGCCGATGACGGCCGTGTTCTTCGTCGGATCGAGCGGGAGGATGCCGCCTTGGTTCTTGAGCAGCACCATCGAGCGGCTCGCTGCCTTTCGGGCGGCCGCGACCGCGTCCGGCCGCAGCATCTGAGCCTCCGCCTGCCCCGGCAGGAACGGCGCGTACGGATGCTCGAACAGGCCTGCGCGGAATTTGACGCGGAGGATCCTGCGCACCGCGTCGTCGATCCGCTTCATCGAGATCCG
>DASSXA010000344.1:0-2845 GCA_035704315.1 Gaiellaceae bacterium | reverse complement strand
TCGTCAAGGCCGTCAAGCCGCTCTAGACCGTCGCCACCACCAGGCCGCCGCGCCACTCAGCGCGAGTGCGGCCAGCGGGACGATCAGCACCGCATGAAAGCGGCTCGTCGGCGGAGGCTTGTAGTCGAGGCTTCCCTCCAGCGCCGAGCGCTGCCCGCCGACGAGGATGGGCACCGACCAGTCGAAGATGTGATGAGGCACGCCCTTCGCGCGGCGAACCTGTGGTGGGTCGATCGGGCTCATCCAGTGGATCCGGTGGTCGTGCCACTCGTAGTACGGCTCGCCCGCAACCTGCTTCCAGTCGGGCGCCGCTTTCGGATCCGCCTGATCCGGCAGCTGAACGCGCCCGTACCGGTCGTCATTCAGGTAGGTCGCCGGCGAGCGCGCATTGCGGTAGACGGCGTCGGACGTCACACGCAGGTACGGCTCGCGCTCGTAGCCGAAGACGAGGATCGTTTTTCCGGTCTTATCACGGAGCCCGATCCGGTCGTCGCTCTCCAACACCGTCGCCTCGAGGCCCGGAGCCGGCGGGACGACTGCGGTCACGGTCGACTTGAAGCCGCGCGCCCCTCCGCCGCCGTGGGCGGCGGCGGCGGGGCACAGCGCCAAAGCGATGAGCGCCGCAGCGACGACGGCTCGAGTCACGCGCGCCTGTGCAAGAACACCACTGCGAGTGCCACGATTCCGACGGCAAGGCCCGCAATGCCGAAGCCGAGCGCGAGATTGGCGCGGCTGTTGTCGCTTCCGTCACTTGTCGTCTCTGCCGCGGTCGTCTCTGCGGTGGGGGCCGCAGCCTCGAGCGTGACCTGCGGCGCCGGCTCGTCGGCATCCGGCGCGCCGATCCAACGGACGACTTCGCCGTTCGAGTACGTCTGCACGGCCGGAAACGTCAGCTTCGCTCCGGGCTCGTCCGGCACCTTGGCGCTCAGGCCGAACTCATCGAATTCGCCGGGAGCGATCGTCCCGCCCTGCCAGGTGACGGTCCCGACCTGCTCGGTCACCGTCTCGCCTTCGACCGTGACGGGCTCGGCGAGCTTCTCCATCGTCACGGAGCGCTTCCAGCCCGGCTTGGGCTGGAAGCCGACCTCCACGAGGCCCTTCGGCAGCTTGACGACGAGCTTCGTCGTCGAGGCGTTTTCTAGCTCGTTGGGGACCCGAATGTCGAAGCGCGCGAAGCTGTCCGCCGGAACCGCGTCCGGGTTGACCGTCACATGAGCGGCGGCGGCAGGCGCCAGGACGAGCGCTGTGCCGATGAGAGGGACGATCGTGCGTCTAAGCATCAAGGGCCCTTTCTGATCGGGATGGAGACCCTCGTGGTGAGTGCCTCGAACTCGCCGCGCCGCGCTTCGATTCGAAGCTGCCAATCGCCGGCGAGCGGGAGCTGCGCTCCGTGGACGGCGTAGTGGCCGGGCGCGAGTCGATGGGCCGTGAAGCGAAGCGGCCCGACGTGCTCGCTCGGCAACGACGCGGAGAGCTTGAGCTCGGCCACGTCTGCCGTCCGACCGGAGCGATCGGTTAGGTAGAGGTGAATGGCGTTGGGTCCCGTCTTCGCCGGGTCGACGACGACGTTCGCTTCCAGGCCGCCGAGCGAGGCTGTGGTCGCATAGGGGCCGCGGGGAGCGACGCTGGCGCGCGCGGGCGGCTCGGTCACGAGGACCGAGGTGACCGCGACGATCGCGACGACGATTGCGAGCTCGGCGCCGGCCATCCGGAGGAAGCGACGCTGCTCGGCAGCCGATGCGACGGCCTTTCGCAGCCGAGGAACGGCGTACCGGTTGTTGTAGGCGCCGAGAGCGAGCACGGGAAGGACGAGCGCGATCTTCGCGAGCAGGAGCAGGCCGTACGTCGTGTCCCAGAGCCCGCGCCAGGCGCCGACCTCCTCGTATGCGTTGAACGTTCCGGCGACGAGCAGGACGGCGACGGAGACGACGGCGAGACGGGAGAAGGGCGGAACGGCCCGCGCGGCGAGCGGCCAGCGGTCGGCGCCGGCGGCCAGGAGTGCGATGACCACGAAGGCGAGCCCTCCGGTCCAAACAGCTGCCGCGGCGACGTGAACGATGTCGGCGACGAGCGTCAGGCCGCCTCTGACGCTTGCGTGCCCGGAGAGCGACGGCGTCGCTGCAAGAACCAGCGCCGGAACGACGAGCAGAGTGGCTAACTGGCCGCCGGTTCTCCTTCTTGCAAGCACCGCGAGCAGTCCAACGGCTGCTGCGAGCCCGGCCTGAAGCAGCCAGACCTTGCCGAACCTCGTGTCCAGGACACTTCTGAAACTCGTCCAGGTGAGGGCTTCCGAGAGCCCGAAGCCCCCGGCCTTTGCTCCTTGGAGAACGATGCCGACAAGTGCGACCACGGCGAGCAGCCCCGCCCAAACGCTGAGGACCACCAGCAGTCGGCTTCGAAGGCTCGAGCCGGCGGACTCGAGGGGATAGGCGAGCGCCACAGCGCCGCCGATCACGAGCAAGATCAATGCGAAGTCGAAGAAGCGGAAGATGGTGAAGAGGACGTCGACGCTGCGCGGCGTTCCGCCTCCGAGCACCTGAGCTGCGACGCCGCCGGCGTTCGCACTGGGATGGCCGACATGGAAGATGAACGCGCCGGACACCGGATGCGAGTCCGCCGAGACGACGCGCCAGGTGACGGTGTACGTCCCGTCTGCGAGTTGGCGGTTGATCCCCGACTCGACGGTCTCCTCGTTCGGTCGTGTGATCCGGTCGTTGTCGACTCGCTTCGCCTGCGGGTCGTAGATCCGGACCGACCCGAACGCGCTTTCCACAGGCTCGTTGAAGCGCAGGGCGACCGATCTCGGCGCAGCCTCGACGACCGAGTCGTTCGCCGGGGTCGTCGA
>DASSXA010000266.1:0-2687 GCA_035704315.1 Gaiellaceae bacterium | reverse complement strand
CCCCTGCCACCAGGTCTGGATGGTCTCGGCGTCGGTCTCGATCGCCGCAGCGACCTCGTCGCGCCGATCCTGGCCGTCGGCGGGGATCATGTAAACGACCCGGATCACGGGCCCGGCGACCACGTTCGGTGTTCGGTCAGCGGAGGAAAGCGTCCCGCACCACGGCGAGGCGTGCGCGGGAGCCGCCCAGGCGAGCGCCGCAAGCCCGACTGCAATTCCCACCCAGCGTAGGTGATGTCGCCGCATTGCGGCTCACGCTAGGAAGATCAGCGGCGGAGTTCGTTCGCCGGCCTGACACCCGGCGTGTCAAGCTCGCGACAGAAGAGGGCCGGCGCCAGTCTCCTCGCGCCGGCCCTCGATCACCGCAAAGCGGCGAGGGTCCGCTCAGCACCCCGGCAGCCGGAAGCTTGCGATCCGGGTCTGCCAGCCGTTCCCAAGCGGAGCCTGGGCGGCACCCTCAACGGTGTAGTACTCGTTGACGTACCAGAGCGTGCAGTCGTCGACGGGGTCGACGTTGAGGGACGTGTAGTCGCCCCAACGCGAGTTCGTATGCGTCTGCGAGGCCGTCCCGTTGGCGATCGTCCCCTCGCCGAGCGTCATCTGGCCGAGCGGGTCGGCCGCGAGCCGGCCCGTGTAGCGGATGCCTGGGAAGACGTTCGTTGCGTTGACGACGCTGTAGCCGAGGCCGATGTTGCCGTTCTTGTCCATTGCCGCACTGGCCATCCAGCGGTGGACGCCGTCATTCGGTGCGTAGGTGCCTTGCTGGTAGAGCGAGTAGGTGCCGCCGGTACGCCGGATCTCGTACCACCGAGCGCCGGCAATACCCGGCAGTGCCTCAACCGACTGGTTCGTCACCATCGTCTCGTAGCCGCCGCTGTTGCGGTACGCGAGCCGCCACGTCGGCCGTTGCCGGTAGGACAAGATGTCGAGGTACTGCGCGGGGTTGGTGATACCCGGCTGCGGGAGGCAGTCCCGGGCGGTCGGTGCGCACGGGAACGCCGAGTCGAACGCGGCGACCGGAAGCTGCGTCCTCAAGTTGATCGACGCGATGGGCGTCGACCGCCACTTGACGTCGAACTCCCAGACGTTCAGGGCGTCGAACGTCGCACCGTATCCCCCTCCGTCGTCCTGCGTCCCGACGATCGGCGCCGGAACGTCGTTCTTCGGCTTCGTCGTGCCGTCGATGTCCGGCGGAAGCAGCCCGTCGCCGATCAGGTTGAGGGGCACCTGGCCCTCCTTGAGCAAGAAGCTCACTGCACGGGCGTTCGGGTCGCCCTCGATCATCTTGCTGCGCTCGAGCCCGTAGACGCCGATGCCGTAGATCGACGGGTCGAGAATGCCGAACTCGCGCGTGGTGATCAGGTACGAGTCGCGCCACACGCCGTACTTCGGGTAGTCCGGGAAGTTGAAGCCCGTGGTGAACGCGTATCGGTAGTACGAGCCCGTCGGATCGCCCGTCTGCGAGATCGCGACGCAGTTGTAGAAGAGGTTGAGCGGCTCGTCCGGATAGTCGATCCCTCGGGTCGTGAACTGGGTGAGGATCCAGCGATCGGAGAACTGGTCGTAGAGGACGACCGGATCGCCGGACGGCTCCGTGCACTCGTCGATCGGGAAGTCGTCCCAGAGCGTGCCCGTGTCGACCGGCCCGAGCAGCAGCACCCCGGTCTTGGAGTAGACGGCGAACGCGAGGTTCACCATCTCGACGTAGTGGTTCGGGCCTACGTCACCCACCGGGTCCGGTGGGTTGACGCGGCCGCCGAAGATGTCGAAGTTGGCCTGGTTGCTCAGCCCCTCGAAGTTCTGCAGCGGGGCTGCGATCGTCGGGGCGGCCGGCGCAGCCTGAACGGCGGCGTCGGCGGAGTAGCCCTCGCTTGCGACTGCTCGCCCTTTTTCGGGCCGCATCTCACCGCCGCTCTGCCTCGTCGCCTTCGCCGCCTTGGCGAGTTCACGCAGCGGCTTCGAGACGTCGAAGGCCGCCGGCTTCGTGAACTTCGGTCCGGTCTTCGCCGGAGCCGAGACCGCTTGTGTTGCTCCGGCGGCCGCGAGAAGGGCCACCAGAAGCGCTCCTACGCCGAAAAGCCGCAGTGTTCGGCCTCTCCTTAGAGGAGTTCCGTGCATCGCAATCCCTCCCTTGTCGAATTGCACGGATCGGTTCTCGTGACCCTACTACGGTTACAGCGCTGTGAACGTGCGCGTCGTTGCTGTCACGCTCGCCGCGCTTGCGTTGTCGTCCGCTGTTGCCGGTGCAGCCACGCCCTCTCGACTGACGTCGGGGCTTCGAGAGGTCGTCATCGGGAGCCGCTACTTCGCGGGGCGGAACGTGACGTTGATCACGACTGCGACACCAGGCGCCGGGTGGTCCGAGTAGTGCCCAGGTTCGACCGGAATGCCCGTGTCGCCGAGGAAGTCAGGGTCGTTGATGATCGTGGTGGGAGTTCCATGGCCCGTCAACGTGACGACATTGCTGTCCGCGTAGAACACTTGCCCGCTGGGGTAGTTTGGATCGCCCGGCTGAGAAGCGCCGATGTGCGCGCTCGTGACGTCGAGGGCAGCGTGACCTGCACCTGCGCTCCCAGGCCCGCCGCCACCGACGCTGTGAGCGCAGCCGGTGGTTTGCGCGTCGCCCGTGATCGTCCCGTCCGCGGCACGGTCGAACTCAACCCATCCCCAGAACCCACCGAGGTCGT
>DASSXA010000204.1:0-9518 GCA_035704315.1 Gaiellaceae bacterium | reverse complement strand
GGGGAAGGTGGAACCCGGGGCAGCCGAGCGACTGGGCGAGTGCGGTCACGTCCGTGTCCTCGTCGCAATCGCCCGACCAGATCAGTACCGCGCGCTCGGCGCCACGAACCCGCTGCTCGTCGACGCCGTAGAGGATTTCGGCGCCGTTTCGCCGCGCGAGCCTGACCCAGAGATCGACGATCGGCGCACGCTCGGCGACAGGCTCGTCCCCGAGGATCAGCACCAAATCCGCTTGCCCGATGGATGAGAGCGGGGCGCGGACCGCGTCCAGCGAGTGGCTGACCCCCTCTGGCAGCACTGCGGAGTGCGCGCCGAGGCCCTGCCGCATGAGCTTTCCGAGCGCATACGCCATCTCGACCGTCTCCGATCCGGACAGGGCCGTGACGATCCGGCCGCCGGCCGCCCGCAGCATGCGCTCGGCCTCGTCGAGCGCCTCGTCCCAACCGAGCTCCCGGTGGCGAGGCCGGTCCCGCTGGAGCGGATCGACGATCCGGTCCTGTGCGTGGAGGTGCCCGTACGCGAAGCGCCCCTTGTCGCAGAGCCAGCCGCCGTCGACCTCGGGATGGTTCCGGGAGAGAATCCGCTTCACCTGGCCCTCGCGTGTCGTCGCGCTGATGTTGCAGCCGACTGGACACATCCCACACACGCTCGGCACGTTTTGGATCTCCCACGGACGCGCGTCGAACCGATACGTCGTCGAGGTGAGCGCGCCGACGGGACACAGCTCGATCACGTTGCCGCTGAACCTGCCGCGATACGGCTGATCCTCGAAGGTCGCGATCACCGACAGCGCGCCGCGGTTCTTCGCGACGAGCTGCCCGTCCTCGGCGACGCCTTCGGAGAAGCGCGTGCAGCGATAGCAGAGGATGCAGCGCTCTCGGTCGAGCGCGATCAGCGGGCTCACCGGGATCGGCTTGTCGACGGTGCGCTTCGGGAACCGCATCCGAGTGTTCCCCGGCCCCCAGCGGAACGTGAGGTCCTGAAGCGGGCACTCCCCACCCTTGTCGCAGACCGGACAGTCGAGCGGGTGGTTCACGAGTATGAACTCGAGCGTCGCCTCTTGCCCGTCGGCGGCCCGTTCTGACACGGCCGCCGTCCGGACGACGAGCCCGTCGGTCGCGGTCATCGTGCAGCCGGCCTGGAGCTTCCCAACCCCCTCGACCTCGACGAGGCACATCCGGCAGGCCCCGATCGGTGCGCCGAGCCGGGGCTCGTAGCAGAAGACGGGAATCTCGATGCCGGCCGCCGCGGCCGTCTCCACGAGCCCGAGGCCCTTCGGCACCTGCACCTCGACACCGTCGATCGTGACGCTTACGAGCTCTCCAGCACTCACGCCGGAACCTCAGCCATCGCCGTGTGCGCGTGCTGGTCGCTCGGGGCGAGGACGCCCTCGATCGACGACGTCCCGCCGTATGGGCACCGACCCTCGTCGACATGGCGCTGGAACTCGTCGCGGAACTTCTCCAGGTAGCTCCCGACGCACCAGACCGCGAAGTCGCCGAGCGCGCAGAGCGACTTCCCTTCGATCCGGTTGCAGACGCTCTCGACCAGGTCGAGATCCGCCTGCGTGCCGTCCCCCGACTCGATCTTCTCCAGCAGCTGGACGAGCCAGCGGGTCCCCTCGCGGCACGGGGTGCACTTCCCGCAGGACTCATGCATGTAGAACTTCTCCGCGCGGAGGGCGAGCTGCACCATGCAGGCGCGGTCGTCGACGACGATGATCGCCGCCGAGCCGAGGTAGGAGCCCGCCGCCTGCACGGCGTCGAAGTCGAGCGGGACGTCGAGCTGGTCCGGCGTGAAGACGGGCACCGACGAGCCGCCGGGGATGATCGCCTTCAGCGCCCGCCCTTCGGCGACGCCGTGACCGTGCTCGAAGATGAGCTCGCGGAGCGTCGTGCCGAGCGGAAGCTCGTAGTTCCCCGGCCGGTTGATGTTGCCGGACAGCGAGTAGACCACCGTGCCCGGAGCAGACTCCGCGCCCAGCTCCTTGTAGCGCTCCGGCCCCATCTCGATGATCGCCGGGACGCTGGCGATGGTCTGCACGTTGTTGACCAGCGTCGGCTGCATGTACAGGCCCGCGACCGGTGGGAACGGCGGGCGTGGGCGCGGCTGGCCACGCTCGCCCTCCAGCGATTCCAGAAGCGCCGACTCCTCGCCGCAGATGTAGGCACCGGCACCGCGATGGATGAGCACGTCGACGTCACCGAAGATCTCGGCGAGGCGAGCCTCCTCGGCGGCTGCCTCGAGCACGAGGTACTCGGCGAGGTACTCGCCGCGGATGTAGATGAAGACGTTCTTGGACTGGATCGCGTGTGCCGCGATCAGGCAGCCCTCGAGGAAGCGGTGGGGGACGCGACGCATGATCTCGCGGTCCTTGAAGGCGCCGGGCTCGGACTCGTCCGCGTTGGCGACCACGTACGCGGGCCCCCCGTTTCGCTTCTCCGCCGGCGGCACGAGGCTGAGCTTGCGCCCCATCGGGAAGCCGGCGCCGCCGCGACCGCGCAGCTCGGCCTCGTTGATTTCGTCGATGACCGCCTGCGGCGCCATGCTTCGCGCCCGCTCGAGCCCCGAGTAGCCGCCGACGGCGCGGTACTCGTCGAGCCGAGTCAGGTCGCGCTCGTCGGCACCCTTGAGAACTGTCAGCTCAGCCACGCCGGATCTCCTCGACGAGCGCCGGGACGTCCTCCGGCTTCGTCGGCTCGCGGTAGCGGTTGTCGATGGCCACGACAGGCGCATAGCCGCAGCCGCCGGCGCACTCGATCAGCCGAAGGGTGACCTCGCCGTCGTCGGAGGTTTCTCCCGGCGGGATGCCGAGCTGCTCTTCGAACGCGTCGACGACCTGCTGCGCGCCGACGAGGGCGCAGGACAGGTTCGTGCAGACCTCGACGATGTGACGGCCGACCGGCTGGAGGTTGTACATGTCGTAGAACGTCGCGACCGCCTCGACCTGCGCAGGAGCGAGGTCCATCGCGTCGGCCACCTCTCTGAGAGCTTCAGGAGGAAGCCATCCTCCATGGTTCTCTTGCGCGAGCCGAAGAGCGTCCATCACGGCCGAGCGAGGATGCGGGTACCGCGACTTCAGGCGGTCAACTTCCCGCTGAAAATGCGCAGCATCTTCGGCGGATCTCAGCGGTCCACCTCGCCCATCACGGTGTCCAGCGAGCCGACGATCGCGATCAGGTCCGCGACGAGTGCGTGGCGCATGCACGTGGCCGTCGCCTCGAGTGCGGCGAACGACGGAGCGCGGAACTTGACGCGCCAGGGCCTGGGACCGCCGTCGGAGGCGACGTAGCAGCCGAGCTCCCCGCGCGGCGACTCGGTCGCGACGTACACCTCACCCTCCGGCACCCGAAACCCCTCGGTCACGAGCTTGAAGTGGTGGATCAGCGACTCCATCGAGGTGTGGAGCTCCTCCCTCGGGGGCAGCACGATCTTCCGGTCGTCCACGAGCCAGGGCTCGCCTTCCATCTCCTCGAGCCGATCGAGGCACTGGGCGGCGATCCGCGTCGACTCGCGCATCTCATCCACCCGGACGCGGTAGCGGTCGTAGACGTCGCCGGTCTCGTACACCGGCGTCACGAAGTCGACGTCGGCGTACGCGAGGTACGGCGACGCCTTACGCAGGTCCCAGTCGACGCCGGATGCGCGCAGCACGGGGCCCGACTGGCCGAGCGCGATTGCGTCATCCGCCGACAGGGGCCCGATGCCCTTCGTGCGCTCGAGCCAGATCTCGTTCCGCGAAAGGAGCGCCTCGTAGTCGTCGATCGCCTTCGGCATCCACTCGACGAAGCGGCGGCACTCGGGGTAGAAGCCTGGCGGGATGTCCTCAGCTAGCCCGCCGATCTGGAAGTAGCGCGTGTGCATCCTCGTCCCGCCGGCGAGCTCGAAGAGGTCGAGGATGAGGTCGCGTTCGCGGAAGCAGTACCAAAACACCGAGATCGCACCCAGCTCGAGCGCCGAGGTCCCGAGGTAGACGAGGTGCGAGTGGATGCGGTTGAGCTCGCAGAGGAGCGTCCGCATCCAGGTCGCCTTCTCCGGAACCTCCAGCCCGAGCAGCTTCTCGACGGCGAGGACGAAGACGAGCTCGTTGTTCTGGAAGGAGACGTAGTCGATCCGGGGGGCGTAGGTGATCGCCTTCCACCAGGTCTTCTGCTCCATGTTCTTCTCGAACCCCGTGTGGAGGTAGCCGACGATCGCCTTCAAGCCGACGACCTCCTCGCCGTTCAGGTCGACGATCAGGCGGAGCACCCCGTGGGTCGAGGGGTGGTTCGGGCCGAAGTTGACCTGCAGGAGGTTCTCGCTGCCTTGCAGCTCCTCGGGCACCTGCAGGATGGTCGGGATCGGGGAGGGGATGTGCGTCCCCTCGTAGATCTGTGGACGCTCCGTGATGGCCATTACTGTTCGTCGGAGAAGCGGACTGGCTCGCCGCCGATGGGATAGTCCTTACGAAGCGGGTGTCCCTCCCAGTCGTCCTCCATGAGGATTCGGGAGTGGTTGGGATGGCCCGCGAAGCGGATGCCGAACATGTCCCAGGCCTCCCGCTCGTGCCAGTCCGCCGTCGGCCAGACCGGAACGACGCTCGCCACGGCCTCTCCGTCTTCCAGCCAAACCTGCACGCGCAGCCTGGGAGCGCCTTCACGCAGGGCCAGGAGGTGATAGTTGACCGCGAAGCGCTTCGCCTTCGGCCGCGGCACGCGCGAGTACCCCTGCGAGCCTGTTGCGGCGCCGAGCCCACCAGGCCGGTTGAGGTCGCGGCCTGAGGCCGTCCCGAAGTAGCCGGCAACTCCGCGGGAGCCCCAGCCCAGGTAGTCGACTGGCGTGATGTCGGCAAGGACGCGAAAGCCCTCGACGTCGCGGAGGTGGAGGCAGGCCTCACTCAGGCGGGCCGGGTCGACTACGAGCGTCGTCTCGCCGTGCTCTTCCTTGGTCTCGACGAGCCCGGGTACGCCTTCGTAGGTCAGGTCGCGACGCCCCGGATCTCGTATGCGGGCGGAACGCCGGCGTGGATCTTCTCCTGCAGGCGGACGATTCCCTCGAGCAGCGCCTCAGGACGCGGCGGGCAGCCGGGTACGTGAATGTCGACCGGGACGATCTTGTCTACGCCCTGTAGGACTGCGTAGTTGTTGAACATGCCGCCCGAGCTGGCGCAGGCGCCCATGGCGATTACCCACTTCGGCTCGAGCATCTGGTCGTAGATCTGGCGCAGCGGCGCCGCCATCTTGTGCGCCACACGCCCGGAAACGATCAGCAGGTCGGACTGGCGTGGCGTGGAGCGGAAGACCTCGGCGCCGAAGCGGGCGCTGTCGTAGCGTGCAGTGACGATCGACATCATCTCGATCGCACAGCACGCGAGACCGAAGGTGGCCGGCCAGATCGAGTAGCCCTGGGCCCACGCGACCGCCTTCTCGACGGTCGTGAGGAGCAGCTTCTCCTCGAAGTTGCCGAGCTCCTCTTCGAAGACGCCCGGGCCCTTTCCCTTCCAGAGCACGCGCTCGGAACGAAGCCCGTAGTCCTTGAGGCGCTTCGGCTTCATCTCCGCCATTCCAGGGCCCCCTTCCGCCAGATGTAGACGTACGCGAGCGCGAGGATCCCGATGAAGAACGCGAGCTCCCAGAACCCGAACCAGCCGAGCGGCTCCAGCACAACCGCCAGCGGGTAGAGGAAGACGATCTCGATGTCGAAGACGATGAAGAGGAGCGCGGTGAGGTAGAAGCTGATCGTGAACTTCTCGACTCGCGGCGGGCCCATCGAGACGCCGGACTCGAATGGGAGTGAGCGGGTCCGGTTCCGGGCGACCGGCGGCGTCGCAAAGACGAATGACATCACGACCATCGAGAGTGGGATGGCCAGTGCCAGCAAACCGTAGATCAGAAACGGCAGCCAGTTATCGAGCATCGCTCCGTGCCCCCTCGGGCCTCACCGTGACCGAACCCTACACCCTGCCGGGCTGCCACGAGCGCGGTCGAAAATCGCTCAACCGAGCCTGAATCAGGTGTTACAAAGTCGTGTCCAGAAGGTCCCTCCGAAGGCGAGGGTGAGCGCCGGGCACGCTGCTACGATGCGATCCAGATGGAGCTCACCGAACGCCCGATCACGCTCGTCTCGCTCACCGAGCGGGCTGCCTCCAAGATCACAGAGCTGATGGCCGAGGAGCCCGAGGGTGAGGCGACCGTGCTGCGCGTCGCCGTCCAGGGCGGCGGCTGCTCGGGGTTCGAGTACGCGCTCGGCTTCGATCAGCGCGCGCTCGAGGGTGATCACCAGCTTGACGTTCAGGGCGTGAAGGTCGTCGTCGATCCCTACAGCGCTCCGTACCTCCAGGGCACGGAGATCGACTTCGTGGAGGGTCTCCAGGGTGGCTTCGCGATCAACAACCCGAACGTGGTCGCTTCCTGCGGCTGCGGCCACTCGTTTCAGGTCGCAGAGGGCGAGGATCCCGCTGCCGAGCACGGCGGCGGCTGCGGCCCCGGCTGTAGCCACTAGCCGGGTCCTCCGAACTAGCATTCAGGGCCGTGCCTGACACCGACGGCGTCGTCGACGTGACCATCCTGGGCGCCGGCCCGGTCGGCCTGTCTGCCGCCTACTACCTCGGGCACCGGGACGGAACCGTCCGCATCGTCGAGTCCCTCGAGCAGATCGGCGGCCAGGTGGCCGCGACCTATCCGGAGAAGCACGTCTACGACGTGGCCGGCTTCCCGAAGATCCTCGGCCAGAAACTCGTGGACATGTGCGCGGAACAGGGGCTGCAGTACGGCGCCGAGGTACGGCTCGGAGAGGAGGCGAAGACCCTCGAGCGTCTGAGCCAGAACGGCGAGGACGTCTTCGCGCTGACGACGGACAAGGGCAACACGTACCTGTCCCGCGCGATCATCATCACGGCCGGCCACGGCGCGTTCGAGCCGCGCAAGCTCGGGGTCGAGGGCATCGACGAGTGGCAGGATCGCGGACTGCACTACGTCGTCCGTGAGAAGGCGCAGTTCGCCGGCAAGCGGTGCGTGATCGTCGGAGGCGGCGACTCCGCGCTGGACTGGACGCTGGGGCTACAGGACACGGCCGATCTCCCGATCACCCTCGTCCACCGCCGTGACCGGTTTCGGGCGCTCGAGTCGTCGCTCAACGAGGCGCGGCGGCTGGAGGGTGAAGGCGCCGTTCGCATCCTCACGCCGCACGAGGTGCGCGAAGTCCACGGCGACGGGTCGATCGAAGCCGTGACGATCGAGAACACGACGACCGGCGAACTGGAGCGGCACGACTGCGATGCGCTGATCACCCTTCTCGGCTTCGTCTCGCATCTCGGCGCGATCGCCGATTGGGGCATCGAACTCGAGGGCAAGCGCCAGATCAAGATCAACCCGATGACATGCGAGACCTCGATCCCGGGCGTGTACGCGGCCGGCGACGTCGCCGGCTACCCGGGCAAGATCACGTTGATCACGGTCGGCATGGGCGAGGCGGCGATCGCAGCGAACAACGTGATCGCCGCGATCCGCGGCGAGAAGGTCCAGCCGAAGTACTCGACCGACTAGGCCACGTCCAGGGACTGTCCCTGGACGCGACGAGGGACTGTCCCTCGACCTGTCCGAACTAGACTCCAAGCATGGCCGACGTGGAGACCCAGCGAGAGCTCTGGGGCGACGAGACGCGAAAGGCGGTGACGAACTTCACCGTTTCCGGGGAGCCGATCCCCGCCTCCGTCGCTCACTGGCTGGGCCGGATCAAGGGGGCCGCCGCTCGCGTGAACGCTGAGCTTGGGCTTCTCGACTCTGGTAAGGCCGAGCGGATTGCGGCGGCCGCCGAGCGGGTCGCCTTGGGCGAGCTCGACGACCAGTTTCCGATCGACGTCTTCCAGACGGGCTCCGGAACCTCGTCCAACACGAACGCCAACGAGGTGATCGCCAACCTGTCCGGCGAGGACATCCACCCGAACGACGACGTCAACATGGGCCAGTCCTCGAACGACGTGTTCCCCTCGGCGGTGCACCTGGCCGCACTCGATCAGCTGACGTACGAGCTGCTCCCCGCGCTAGAGCAGCTCGCCAACTCGCTCGGACGCAAGTCGCAGGAGTTCGACGACGTCATCAAATCCGGCCGGACACACCTGATGGACGCCGTCCCGATGACCCTCGGCCAGGAGTTCTCCGGCTACGCAACCCAGGTTCGTCAGGGAGCGGACCGGATCCGCGCGACGCTCGAGCATGTCGGCCAGATCCCGCTCGGCGGCACAGCCGTCGGCACCGGCCTGAACACGCACCCCGAGTTCGCCGCGCGTGTCCGCAGCCTGCTGTCGGAGGAGAGCGCGCTGCGGATCAGTCCTCCGGCCGATCCTTTCGAGGCGCAGGCGGCGAGGGACTCCCTCGTCGAAGCCTCAGGTGCGCTCAAGACGGTCGCGGTCTCGCTGACGAAGATCGCGAACGATCTTCGCCTGCTCGGCTCGGGACCGCGCGCGGGCCTCGGCGAGATCAGGCTGCCGGAGCTCCAGAAGGGCAGCTCGATCATGCCCGGCAAGGTGAACCCCGTCATCCCGGAGGTCGTGACGCAGGTCGCCGCGCAGGTGATCGGGAATGACCAGGCGATCACGGTCGGAGGCCTGCAGGGCCATCTGGAGCTGAATGTCTTCGTGCCCATGATCGCGCGCAACCTGCTCGACTCGATCCGCCTGATGTCGGCGGCCTCGCGGCTCCTCGCGGAGAAGTGCGTGGACGGGATCGAGGCGAACCGCGAGGCATGCGAACGCTACGCCGAGCTGACGCTGTCCGCCTCGGCGGCGCTCAACCCGTACATCGGCTACGACCGCGGCACGGAGATCGTGAAGGAGGCCGCGGCGAGCGGCCGCCCGCTCCGGGAGGTCGCCCGTGAGGCGGGTGTCGACGAGGAGACCCTTGACAAGGCGCTCGACTACCGCTCGATGGCCAAGCCTCACGGCTAGTTAGCCTCCTGCCCGTGCAGCGGGCGGTGCTCCTCCTCGTCCTGTTCCTCGGCGGCTGCAGCTTGGGCGGTGACGACAGCACGATCGCGGTCAGCGCCCTGCCGAGAATCGTCCTGCAGCCTCCCGACCTTTCGTCGGCGTTCCTCCGCTTCGACGAGGGTCGCCAGATCAACGCCGACGCCCCAAGCGGTCGCCGCAGCGACCCGGCCCGCTTCGGCCGGCAGGACGGCTGGAAGGCTCGCTACCGCCGAGCCGGCTCACAACAGACGTCCGGGCCGATCGTGGTCGAGTCCAGGGCCGACGTGTTCAAGTCCTCGGACGGCGCCAAGGACGACCTCGACGCGGCCCGCGCCGATCTCGAAGACAGCGAGCTCGACTGGCAACCGATCGACGAGCCGGGTCTTGGAGACGAGTCCTTCGCGGCAACGCACGTCGAGCCCGGTCTCGCTAAAGGCGTCCGCTATTACCAGGTCTACTGGCGGGACTCGAACGTCACGGCGTCCCTTTCGCTCAACGGCTTCGAGGGACGATTCCCGCTTGCCGATGCGCTCGAGCTCGCGCGGAAGCAAGAGAAGCGCATCGCCGAGGCCGGACG
>DASSXA010000111.1:0-8791 GCA_035704315.1 Gaiellaceae bacterium | reverse complement strand
CCGTGGATCTCGAAGCTAGGACCGAGGTACTTCTCGGCCATCGCCGAGCACTCGATGTGCCAGCCGGGCCGACCGCGGCCCCACGGTGAGTCCCACGAGGTGTCCTCGCCCGGCTTGTTGGCCTTCCAGAGGGCGAAGTCCCGGGGATCCTCCTTGAGCGGGTTCGGCTCCTGCTCCTGCACCTCGTCGATCTTCTGACGAGAGAGGGCGCCGTAGGCGGGAAAGCGCGTCACCCGGTAGTACACGTCTCCCTGCGCCGGATAGGCGAGATCGCGCTCGATCAGCTCCTCGATCAATGCGACGATCTCGGGGATCGTTCCCGTCGCCTTCGGTTCGTAGTCTGGTCGACCCAGTCCAAGATCGTCGGTGTCTTCGTAATACCAGCGCGTCGCGCGCTCGGCCAGCTCGGCGCTGGCCCCGGGCGCCGCCTCGTAGATCTTGTCGTTGATGTCGGTGATGTTGACGACAAGCGTCGTTTCATAGCCCCGCTCGCCGAGCCAGCGCTTGAGCCACAGCGGGAAGATGGAAACCGCGTAGGCGTTGCCGACGTGGATCCGCTGGTACACCGTCGGGCCGCAGTAGTAGATCCCCACCGGCCCGGGAGGTGGGGGCAGCTCGTCGAGCCTACGAGTGAGCGTGTTGTAGAGCCTGATCGACACGGCGGAGCGCTTCCTCCTTGGGGAGCGCGGCCAGTATCGCCGCTAGCTCCGGGCCTCTGTCGCGGCCCGTCAGGGCCAGCCGCAGCGCGCGCAGATCTCCCCCGGCCGCCTTCAGCTCGCGGATGATCGTCCGCGGGTCGCCGTCGGCGACCTCTTTGAACCGCTCGAGCGTCTCAGGCGCCTCGGTTGGGTGCGGCGGCGGAGGTTCGAGCACCTGGGCCGCGTACTCTCGCGCCTCGTTGAAATCTCGGGAGCCTCGAGCGACCGGCACGGCCGAGACAGGGATCTCCGCTCGTCGCGCGAGCTCCTTGTCGTCCAGCGACTCGATCACCTCGACCGCGAGGCGGCGGATCCGCGGAAGGTCGTAGTGGACGTCGTGCCGAGGAAGCCCGAGCTCGTCGAGGTACGCGCGCACCGCCTCGGCCGGGATTCCCAGCTCGCGGAGCGACTCGACGGTCGCCCCCGGCGCCCGCTTGGAGAGCTTCTTTCCGTCCTCCCCCAGAATCAGCCCGTGGTGGATGTACTCGGGCGGCGTCGTCCCGAGGGCCTCGTGCAGCTCTCTGTGGAGCTGCTCGTTCGGCCGGTGGTCATTGCCCCGGTAGACGTGGGTGATCCCAAAGTCCACGTCGTCCACGACGCTCGCGAGGTGGTAGGTGGCCGTGCCGTCCTCACGCAGGAGCGTCGTGCGGCCGAAGCGGTCGCCGCCCAACTGCTCGGCCGCTTCGCGGTACCGCTCCTGCCGCTCGCTCTGACGCACGGGGCCCTCGTCCCAGCCGATGCCGAGCCACTCGAGGTCGCGCAGAATTGCCTCTTCACCGCCTGGCAGGTTCCGAGCCGGGTCGGTGTCGTCGATTCGGAGCAGCAGGTGATCGCCTTCGCGCCGGTTGATGACTGCGCTGAGGGCGTTGCCGACGTGCAGAGAGCCGGTCGGGCTGGGCGCGAAGCGGACTCGCTTCATGCTGCGAATGTAACGGCCACCCGGCTCGCGGAGCCGGGTGGCCGTGGGTCAGAGCTCAGTCGTCGTCGTTTTCGTCTTCGTCATCGTCGTCATGGCCGCGTACACGCTGGAAGTGATGAGCAAGCACCTGGTGCGCCGTCTTCTTGGCGATCTTGATCCCGTCCTCGATCGAGGTCCGGTAGTGGATGCCGCCCCAGATCCGGGCGTTGCCTACTTCGTACTGCAGGTCCCGCAGACGGTCGAAGTGGCGGTCGCCCAGGCCGGTGAGGCTGGGGACGGTGAAGTCGATCTTCTTCGTGCCCATGAATCGGGCGATCGCGCGTCCCCCGGCTGGAGTGACACACGAGTGCGCGCTCGGGTACTCGGGGTGGTTCGGCGTTGCCGGCAGCAAGGTCGACCAGGTCGGATCGCCGATGGTTGCTGGGTTGCCGTCCGTGTCGCCGGCGCGGATCGCTGTGATCGGACGCCAGAACGTGTAGTGGTACTTCGCGTCGAAGCAGGCGATGATGGCATCGGCCTCGACGACGGAGACCATCGCCATGAACCGCGCCGCATTCACGACGTCCAGATCGTGGTCGAGGACGAACTTCCGGAAAGCGCCGTGTGCCTGTTGCACAGGGGCCTCCCCCCAGAACCTTGCTGCCACGGTCTGCTCGGCAGTTCGGGTCGTGCTCGTGCTCGAGCCGATCTCCTTGACCTCGTTGTAGTCGCGCGCCCACTTCTTGCTGCCGAGAGCCGGCGGACCGCCAGGTCTGAACTCGTCGGCGGACTCGAGGCTGAACGGCCGCATGAGCGCGGCGTACGGGGCGATCGGCGGCGTCGGCGCCGTCGGGATCCAGATGCCGGGAATCGGCGGATTCGGCGGCGTGTACGTCACAGGTGCCCGGAAGCCGTCGCCGACGCGCTGGACGATGAGAAGATCAGCGACCTTCTCGCCGACGGCGATCCCGTCCGTCTTCGCCTGGCCGTCGGGAATGGTCGCCAGCGAACTCGTGTATGCGGGATCGAGGATCGTCAGCTTCTGGGCTGCCAGGTAATGGACAAGGACGCGATGTGCCGCCGCGGCCACCGCCGCCTGAGCCGAGGCACCGGGCGGCGCGTCCACATCGACCGCGAACGGCCGGTAGCCGCCATCGATCGCCATCACGGAGTCGTAGACCGCGATCCCCATGTATGCGGAGATCACAAAGCCTTCGGGAGGCGTCAGCGCTGCCGCACTGAACGCTTGGCTGAAGACCCCGTCCCAGTTCGTGATGTACGTGTCCGGTGGGCCGTTGGGTTGGTTGTGAGCGCTGCTCTTCGCCGCACCTCCGCCAAGCGCAACCGCGGTGGCCGCGAGCAACGCAAGACTGATGAACCAGACTCTGCTCAACTTCACTCCTCCTCTTTGTGGCCTTCAAACGCCTGACAAAGGCTCAGGCCGTCAGGGAGTGGAGTCCATTCGTCATTCGTCGTATCTTTGGAAGTCGTGCCTGCACTTACGAACGGTGATGCCGAGCGGCTGCTTCGCTTCGTTGCCGAGGCCCAAAGCCTCAACAGCGACGAGCCTTTCACGCCTGAGCTGCTCGTCGAGCTTGGACGCGTGATCGAAGCGGACTTGGTGGTGTATCACGAGGACGACTACGCGCGCCGGCGCCAGCTGCTGTACGTGTTGCGGCCGGGCGACGACGATGAGGACGAAGACGAGGACATCACCGAAGATGAATGGGACCTGATGAACGAGCACCCCATCTGCCGGCTGTGGACGAAGGGCGGACGTTTCCGCGCTCTACGGTTGTCGGATGTGATCACGCGGCGCGAGTTCCACCAAAGCCGCATCTACGCCGAGTTCTTCGCGCCGTCGGGCATGGAATACGAGCTCAAGGTTCGGCTTCCGTCACCGCTGTGGCACGGCAAGACGTTCGCGTTCTATCGGAAAGAAGGGCGTGACTTCGCAGTGCGCGACCGCCTGGCCCTCCAGCTCCTGACGCCGCACTTCAGCCGTCTCTGGCACGAGGCGAGGACACGTCGCTTGCTAGCGAAGGCTCTGGAGGAGCTCGATCGCGCGAACGAGCACAGCTCGCGCGGCGTGATCTTCCTCGGGCCCGACGGGGAAGCGGAGTTCATCTCACCTCCGGTTCACCGTCTCTTGCGCGACTTCTTTCCGGCGGCGCCCGCCGACCGGCTGCCTGCCGCGCTTGCAGACTGGCTGGAGGACGCTCGCTCGCAATCGCTGCTCCGCCGACGTGGCGACCGCCGGCTCGTGATCGAGCGGACCGCAGATTCCGTGATCCTCGAAGAGCGCGCCGAGGAGATCCCACTGACGGCGCGTGAGCGCGACGTGCTCTCGTGGGTCGCGCGCGGCAAGACCAACGCCGAGATTGCCCAGCTGCTCTGGCTTGCGCCGAGCACGGTGCGCAAGCACCTCGAGAACGTCTACGCGAAGTTGGGCGTCAACACGCGGACCGCCGCGGTCGCGCGATTCCTCGGCCTGCTCGACGCCGAAGCTTCCTGAGTACGCTGCGCCTGCTTGGAATCGACGCTCCTCGCCTGGCACGAGAAGCATCGCGCTGACCTTCCGTGGCGGCTGCGCCGCGATCCCTATGCGGTGCTCGTCTCGGAGGTGATGCTCCAGCAGACGCAGGTGGCTCGGGTGATCCCGCGCTACGTCGGATGGATGGAGCGGTGGCCGACAGTCGAGTCGCTCGCCGCAGCCGCCTCGGCCGACGTCATTCGAGCGTGGCAGGGCTTGGGCTACAACCGTCGGGCCGTCAACCTCCACCGGGCGGCCCAGCGCGTTGCGGGAGACGGCTGGCCGGACGATCTGACGGAGCTCCCCGGCGTCGGTGAGTACACAGCCAGCGCTCTGCGGTGCTTCGCCTACGGCGAGCCCGTGCTTCCCCTCGATACGAATGTCCGGCGTGTGCTCGAACGCACGCGTGGCTTGTTCGGGCCTGAATCGGCGGAAGCGCTGATGGACCTGGGCCGCGAGGTCTGCCTCGCGCGTGTTCCGCGTTGCGGGATCTGTCCCCTGGCAGCCGGCTGCCCGTCGCGTGGCCGGCGCTACGAGCCGCTTCGGAAGCAACCCCGCTTCGAGGGCTCGTTCCGCCAGCGTCGGGCGGAGACGCTACGACTCGTCGCCTCCGGGCGTTCCGCGGACCTCGACCCGGAGGCGCTGGCGTCGCTCGAACGCGACGGGCTCGTCGAGGTCCACGCCGGACTCGCCCAACTGCCGCGCTAAGCGGGGTCGGACCCCATCGCGAGACGGTGCCAAAAGACGCTTCAAACGGTGACTATCTGTCCACAATTCGGCTCGGTTCCGCTTGTTCAAGCCATGAGCCGTGTCCCTCGCGGGGACGAATCGTCACACGCTCGTGACGGGGTCTGACCCCACCTAGGCCCGGCGGCCGCCGGCTGGTGGGACCAGCCTCAGCGGGACAGGAGAGCGACGGCTTGCGCGGCGAGTCCCTCGCCGCGCCCGGTGAAACCGAGCCGGTCGGTTGTCGTCGCATGGACCGCGATCCGATTCGGCTCCACACCAAGCGTGTCCCCTAGCCGTCCCCGCATGTCCTCGCGCCGGTCGGCGATCCGAGGCCCCTCGCCGATGAGGACGCAGTCAGCGTTGACGAGCTCGAAGCCGGCGGCGGTCACCTTGCCGTAGGCGTTCCGCAGGAGAAGTAGCGAAGAGACGCCGCGGAGGGAATCATCGTTGGACGGGAAGAGCGTCCCGATGTCGCCGAGGCCGGCCGCGCCCAGCAAAGCGTCGATCAACGCGTGCGTGAGGACATCGCCGTCGGAATGGCCTGCGAGCCCGCGGTCGTCGTCGAACTGGATGCCGGCAAGCACGAGCGGGATCCCGTCGGCGAAGGCATGCGCGTCGACTCCCAGCCCGATCCGCAGCTCGCTCACCCGAGCGTCTCCTGCCGCGCTTTACGGCTCTCGAAGACCGTGACCGTCTCATACCCCGCGGTCCTCGCATGCTCGATCGCCTGGTCGAGATCGCGACCGACGTTCTGGGGGACATGCGCATCGGAGGCGAGCGTGATCGGCACACCGCGCGCGCTCGCCTCGGCCAGCAGCTCCCCGTTCGGATACAGCTTGCCGTGGCGCTTGTGAAGGCCCGCGCTCGAGACCTCGAGGCAGACGCCGTCGAGCCCGCCGACCACGGAGCTCCAGTCCCAAAGAATCTCGTCCCCGTACATCTTCACGAGGTCGGGATGGGCGAGGGTGTCGAAGAGGCCGCTGCGAGCCGCGTGTCCGAGCGCGTCCCAGTACCGCCGCCACGCCTCCTCGACGCCGACGGCGGCAACGAGGCTCGGCTCCCCGTCGACCCCATGGCCGCCGATGAAGTGGATCGAGCCGACCAGGTAGTCCCACGGATATGGAGCGAGAAGGTCCCGCGTCTCCTCCTCACGGCCCGGAACGTAGTCGACCTCGAGACCGAGCTTCACGGGTAGGCCGCGACGCTTCGCCTCGACGATCGCCTCGACATACCTCTCGATCGGACAACGGCAGCGCTCGAGCTGGTACGGAACCGACCACAGGGAGCGCGTCTCCGCGAAGTAGTAAACGTGCTCGGTGAAGCCGAGCTCGTCGATCCCGCGCTCCGACGCGACCTTCACGAAGCGCTGGACGGCCTCGACGGAGTGATCGAGCGACTCGTCCGGCGCCCGCAGATGGATGTGGTAATCGACGATCACTCGGCCGGTGTGAGCCAGCCCTCGACCAGCTCCAGATCGGACCGGTCGGTGATCTTGACGAGGCGCCGGTCGCCGGGGACGACCTTGATGCGCCCACCCCGCGCTTCGACCAGCGAAGCGCAGTCGGTGCCGTTCTCTTGAGCGCGGGCGGCATCGCGCAGCGCCGGCCAGACGAACGCCTGCGGGGTCTGAGCGACTACGAGACCGTCCCGGTCGAGCGTCTCGACGACCTGGTCCCGATCGACGCGCTTGACGGTGTCGGCGATCGGAACGCCCGGGATGACGCCGTCCCAACCCTCGGGCAGCGTCTTCAGCAGGCGCTCGATCACGTCCTCTGGCAGCAAGGGACGGGCTGCGTCATGTACGAGCACGACCGCTGCCTCTTCCGGGACCTCGGCCAGCCCCGCACGAACCGACGCGGCGCGCGATTCCCCTCCGGCAACGGCCGCGCTGACCTTAGTGCACCCCAGCTCCTCCGCCAGGAGGATGACGGGCTCCTCCCAATCGGGCGGCGCGACGACGACGATGGCGTCGATCCACTCGGACGAGTCGAGTCGCTCCAGGCTCTCGGCGAGCAGGGGTCTGCCGCCGAGCTTGGCAAACGCTTTCGGGCGGTCCAGGCCGAGTCGCTCGCCGCGGCCCGCCGCGACGATCACGGCCCAGACTGACATCAGACGAGAGTCCGCGTTATGCGGCCGCGCCGGCCTTGGCGCGCTTCTTCTTCGTGTCCGTGTCCGAGACGAGGACCTCGTCCAGCCACTCGGCCGTCTCCTCCTCGTCGAGGCCCTTCGCGTACATGAGCTCGCTGATCAGGATCTTCTTGGCCTTGACGAACATCTGCTTCTCGCCGGTGGAGAGCCCCTTGTCCCGGTCGCGTAGCGACAGGTTCCTTACGACTTCGGCGAGCTCGAAGATGTCGCCCGTCTTCATCTTGTCCCGGTTGTGCTTGAAACGCCGATTCCAGTTCTTCGGCATGGTCGTCCCGTTGCCCGTAAGCGCCTTGACGACCTCCTTGACGGTGTCCTCGTTGATGACCTTGCGCAACCCGACCTTCTCGCAGTTGTCGGCCGGCACGTTGACCGTCATGTCGTTGTGGATGATCTGAATCGTGAGGTATTCGCGCTTCTCTCCGAGCACCTCGCGCGATTCCTTTTTCACGACAGTGCCTGCCCCGTGGTGTGGATACACCACCTTGTCGCCGACCTTGTACAACCCGACCTCCCAGTCCAAGACGATTACACGACAAACCGCCGGCGGGTGACGAGACCGCCGGCGAACGGGAACCAGTATAGCGAAAGACGGTCCAAAAAGCCACAGTTTCCAGGGATTTTGCGGAAAATCCCTGCTAGCGACCGGGTTCGAGCGCCACACCGATCGCCTGACGCAGCGTCTCGACCGCCTTGGCCTCGAGACCCGGGCGCGCCTTCGTCGCCGCGGGAACGATCGCCGTCGCCAATCCGAGCTTCGCGCACTCCTCGAGCCTCCGCTCGGCCTGCGCCGCCGGCCGGAGGCGCCCGGTCAGCCCGATCTCTCCGAAGGCTGCCGTCCCGGCAGGAACCGGCGATCCTCGGGCTGCAGAGGCAATGGCGAGCGCCACGGCGAGGTCGGCGCCCGGCTCGTCTATCCGCACGCCTCCCGCGACGTTGACGAACACGTCGGCCTGTCCGAGCGCGATTCCGCCGTGGCGCGTGAGGACGGCGACGATCATCGCGAGCCGCTTCGGATCGACACCCGTCCCGACCCGCCGGGGCATCGCCAGATCCGTCGGAGAGACAAGGGCCTGCACCTCGAGCAGCAGCGGCCTCGTGCCCTCGAGCGCGCACGCGACGGCCGATCCAACCTCCTCTTCCCGGGCGGCCCCGAAGATCTGCGACGGGTCCGGCACCCCCTCGAGCCCAGCGCCGGTCATCTCGAAGACGCCCAGCTCGTTCGTCGAGCCGAAGCGGTTCTTGACGGCACGCAGGACGCGATGCGCGTGGTAGCGATCGCCCTCGAACTGGAGGACGCAGTCGACTAGGTGCTCGAGGACGCGCGGGCCGGCGACGGCGCCGTCCTTGGTGACGTGACCGACGAGAAAGAGCGCGACACCCGCCTCCTTGGCTACGCGCAACAGGCGGGCCGACGCCTCGCGGACCTGGGCGACGGAGCCGGGTGCCGAGCCGACTTCGGCCGAATACAGGGTCTGAACCGAGTCGATGACGCACACCGCCGGTTTTTCACTCTCGAGCGTCGCGCAGATCGCATCGAGATCGGTGTCGGCGAGAATCTCGATCGAGCCCGCTCCGCCGAGCCGTTCGGCCCGCATACGAACCTGGGCAGCCGACTCCTCGCCCGTGACGAGAAGTGCCCGGTGCTCCTTGCTCATCGCTCGCAGTGCCATCAGCAGCAGGGTGGACTTGCCGACGCCGGGCTCGCCGCCGACGAGCACGAGCGACGCGGGAACGAGCCCCCCTCCGAGCACGCGGTCGAGCTCCGACACGCCGGTCGGCATCCGC
>DASSXA010000397.1:0-3958 GCA_035704315.1 Gaiellaceae bacterium | reverse complement strand
CAGCCGGTCCTGGATCCGTGCATCACGGGCTCACGGCAGCAGGCGGTCATCGACGGCTTCTTCATGCTGTTCAAGCCGCTCGAGCCGGGCGAGCACACGATCGTCGTTCATGGCACCAACACATTCGGTCACGACAAGACGTTCACGTATCACCTGACGATCGAGTGACAACCGTGGTGGTTCAGGGAACACGATGGGTGGGTGAGAGAGACACGAGATCCGCACAACCGGACGCACGCGGAGCGGCTGGCAAGCCGCGACGGCTACTTCGCACCGGAGAGTGTGATTCGGAGGATCGGCAACAGCCCGCTGACCCCGTTCCTCGGCGGCGGTCCGGCCGTCCTCCTCCAGGTCGCCCACCCGCTGGTCGCCGCGGGAGTCGTCCTGCACTCCGATTACCGACGTGACCTCTGGCGCAGGCTCGCCCAAACGCTTCGCGCCCTGTACCTGATCGCGTACGGCACGAAGGCCGAGGCAGACCGCGAGGGGGAGGCCGTGCAAGCCGTGCACGCTCACGTCCACGGGAAGACTGACGTGCAACTCGGCCCCTTCCCGCCCGGAACCTCCTATTCGGCATCGGACCCCGAGTTGATGCTCTGGGTGCACGCCACACTGGTCGAGGCCTCGTCGACGGTTTACCACCGGTTCGTGCGGGCACTCTCGGACGAGGAGCAGGAGCGCTATTACCAAGAGATGGCCGTCGTCGCCCGCCTCTTTGGCACACCCGACTCTGTAATCCCTCGTAGCCTGGCCGAGTTCCGCGACTACTTCGCCGCTCAGATCGCCGGCGACACCATCACCGTCACGTCACCGGCGAAGGAGGTTGCCGCCGTCATCTTCGAGGCTCGCCTGCCGACACCGATGCGACTGCTCGTTCCGGCTCACCGGCTCTCGACGGCAGGCCTACTCCCGCCACGGCTCCGCCGCGAGTATGGACTTCGCTGGAGCAGGCTCGATCGACTCGCTCTCCCGCTCGCCGCCCGGTCGGTCCGGCTCACGACGACACCAGTTCTGATCGCCGCGTCACGACTGGCGCCCACGCCGCGCGAGCTAGCCGCCTAGACAGATCCACTACGAATGACCTTTCTGGGGGATGGACAGTTCCGCTCGTGTGAGTAAGCTGCGGCGCTTCCGAACAGGCCAGGGCTGCCTTGCCATGCGTTTCGCGGCCCGTCGCTCCCTTTTTCCTCGATGCCCACACCACTTCGCAGCCGCTTGCCCACGCTCACACTTGCCGCGATCGCCCTCGCCTGCGCGATCGCAGTACTCGTTGCGCTGCCGGCTCGAGGGGCGAGCGAGGCGAGTGCTCCGGCGAAAAGCCCCCGGACGAAGATCCACCACGTAAAGCACAAGCCGAAGCACAAGCCGCAGCGGAAGCGCCATCACCGGAATCGCCGGATCCACAGGATCACGCTCGGCGAACGCGCGGTGAAGATCGCGCTCAAGGCTGTCGGCGTGCCCTATCGGTGGGGTGGAGCGTCCCCGGCGAGCGGGTTCGACTGCTCGGGGCTTGTCCGCTGGGCCTACGGACGCCTCGGGGTCGACCTCCCACACAGCTCCTATGCCCTCTACGGCCGTGGACGCTATGTGCGCGGTTCGCGAATGAAGCCTGGCGACCTCGTCTTCTTCTCAGGGCTCGGGCACGTCGGCCTGTACGTCGGTCACGGACGGATGGTCCACGCGCCGCATTCTGGTAGCCGGGTTCAGGTCGTCGCGCTCGGCGGGCCGTACTACGGTGGCGGTCTCGTCGGCGCCCGGCGAATAGCCGCCTAGGCGAGCTTCAGCAGCTGAGGTGTGGAGGGGGCGCCGCCATGGGGGGTGGTCGACGGCAGCGCCCCGGTCCACCTCCGCGGTTCAGGACCCTGTCACCGCGAACCAGCTCGTGCCCGCAGCGTTGGTCACGAAGACGATCGGCGCGACGCATGGGCTTGGAAGCGCCACGTTCGCGCGGATCTCGGCGTCGCCGGTGGGCGTCGCCGGGAACGCATCCGTCAAGAGATTGACGGTGGAAACCGTCGTCGCATCGTTCGTGAGGCAGCTGACCAGCGCATGGAACGAAGCCGCGGGGTTCACGCCGGTGTTCACCAGCACGAGGCCCTCGACGTCGATGTCGAGCCTGCCGCCGGCCTTGAGCTTGCCGTCGACACTATCCACCCGCCATGCAGCGCCGGCTCCGGGAAATCCCCGGATCGCATTCGTGGCGCCTCGGAACGGGCCGTTGACGCCGACCATCGTGTCGAACTTCAGAACCGTCTCGCCGCCGTTCGAACCCGTAGCCGACGCCTGCGCGATGAGCGCGACGCCGAGCACGAGTGCCGCAACGATCGTCCATTTCCGCATCTCGTTCCTCCTGTCGATTCCAGTACGGAAGGAAGTACCGAGGACGCGGCCCTTCGGATTTTCGGCTGGCTGCGTTACGTTGACGTGAACGGAGTGAGAGGAGGAACCTTGTACGCACGCATCGCCACCTTCGAGAGCACGGATCCGGCCGCCGACGAGCAGCTCATGGACCAGGCGACCGAGATCGTGGAGCCCATCATCCGCGGCCTGAAAGGCATTCAGGGCCACATGGAGCTCGCCGACCGCAACTCGGGCAAGTCGCTGTCGATTAGCTTCTTCGACACCGAGGAGAACGCGATCGCAGCGGAGTCGATCTTCGACGAGGAGATGCCAAAGGCGCTCGGCGATCTGATGCAGCAGTTCTCAGGACACCGGACCGGCGTAGACCGCTACGAGGTTCTCGTCGACGAGCGCGCGACGGCCGCGACGCAGGCCTAGTCGATCAGCTTCCGCGTCATCGCGTAGATCGCGACGCGCCACATGGCGAGGCCGAAGGCGACCAAAAGCCCCAGGCGGGCCAAGTCGTTCCATTCCCACGTGCCGAAGACGGCGGCACGGACCAGCTCGACCGTCTGGTGCAACGGGTTCAGGTTCCCCACGACCTGCAGCCAGGCCGGGAAGTTGTTCAGCGGGAAGAACGACCCGGCGAGCAGGAAAAGCGGCGTCAGCACAGCGCTGACGATGTAGTTGAAGTTCTCGATCGACTTGGCGAAGCCCGCGACCATGATCCCGAAACAGGCCCAGCCGAACCCCGAAACCCAGCCGATCAGCGGGACGGTGAGCATTCCCCACGACGGGTCGAGCCCGAACGCGACCGCAACGACCATCGGCACGCAGCCGTAGACACCGGCCCGGGTCGCGATCCAAAGCGTCTCGGCCGTGACGAGTTCCTCGGTGTCTACAGGCGCAGCGAGGATCGCGTCGTACGTGCGTTGGAACTGGTACTTCACGAACGTCCCGAACATCGCCGGAAACGCCGCGGAGAAGAGCACCGCAGTGGCCACGGTCCCCGTGGCGACGAACTGCAAGGGGTCGTAGCCGGAGATGTTGTTGACGAGCGCCCCGAAGCCGAAGCCGAAGGCGAGCAGGTAGATGGTCGGCTCGACCGTCGACGAGAACGTGGCCGAGCGCCAGTACGAGGAGAAGTTGACGACCTCGCGGACGAGGACGCCCGTGATGGCCGATCGTTCGAGCCGGTGAAGCCGCTGCGGGCGGGGCGCCGCGGTGACGCTCATCAGCCGATCTCCTCGCCCGTCAGGAGCACGAAGACGTCCTCGAGGTTGGCCGGCCGCCGCTCGCCCTCGAACCCGCGGAACCCGTCGACGTTGAGGATCGAGACGCTCGTGCCGGTCCTCCGAGTGCGCAATCCGGCTTCTCCGGCCTCCGCCTCGACCTCGGCAAGTCGAGCGGGCGGACCGTAAACCTCGAGCACCTCGCGGCCGGCGTGCTTCAGAACGAGCTCGGACGGCGGGCCGGCGGCCGCGCAGCGCCCGTGGGACATGATCAGCACGGTGTCGGCGAGCCGCTGTGCCTCCTCGATGTAGTGCGTCGACATGAGGATCGTCGTCCCTTCGGACCGGAGGGCGTCGATCAGAGCCCAGAGCTGCTGGCGGACTTG
>DASSXA010000273.1:0-7180 GCA_035704315.1 Gaiellaceae bacterium | reverse complement strand
AGGAAGACCCATGACCAGCTCGGCCGCCCCCGCTATGTGATCGCGCGCGACGGTCGCCGGGCCGAGCCCCGGGAGGCCCTCGCCGCTGTCCTCTCGCAGTTCGGCCGCAAGGCGACGGCAGCCCAGAACATCGTCGTGGTGCAGTCGGAGCTGGGCTCAGCCCCCGCGATCGCGCGCGCTCTCGACCGGATCGATCATCCGCTCGTCGTCGGGACTCTTGCCGGCGACGACACGTGCCTGGTAATTGCCGCAGACAAGGCGGGCGCCGCCTCGCTGGCGGGGGAGCTCGGAGCGATCATCGGCTGATCGGGACGCCGCGGCGGCTCCTCGGCGGGCGTCCCTTAGATTCGGTTCGCCCTGCCTCCTCCCCACGGCGATCGTAGCCGTGAAAACCGCGCGAAACGCGCGCGCGTCTGTGCCGAAAGTGTGACGGCGCGAGAGGAGCTCGGCTAGGGCCGGAGCCCCTCGGACTCCGGCGGCCGCTTGTAGTCCGGCAACTCGTGGGCCGCCTCCGCCGAGAGATCGAGCTCGATGCGCCCCTCGGAGATCTCGACCACACGCTCGGCCGGAACGTATTTCCGCGCGCCAAGCAGGCTGGTCGAGATCGCAAGGCCGTTGAAGATGTCTTCCTCGAGGTCGCCGACCACCTCCTCGACCTTGCCGACCTCGGTTCCGTCTGCTGCGACGACCATCCAGCCGCGCTCGACCACCAGCCATGAGACCGGCTGGGCGCTCAAACCGGCCGACCTCGCATGTACCAGACGGGCCCCTGCGTCGCGACGGCCTTCGTGTCCGACTGGGCCCAGAGAACAACGAGGCGGCCGTTGATCCCCGCCTCGTCGAGCCGCTCGAAGCAGCGCCGAGCCATGTCCGGGGAGGCGCCGTACCCGAAGCTGCGAGCGACCCGGAAGCGGAACGCGAGATCACGGTCCGGCCGCGCCGGATTCAACGGAGCGAGCCTGAGCGCACCCGGCTCGAGAAAGTCGCTCGAAGCGAGCTCGACCTCGGCGTAGAGGTCACTCCAGTCGTCGGGCAGGGCTGCGACTGCCGATAGCCACGCCTCCTCCAGCGGCGGCCACGAGGCCCGCGACTCCGTTGCAGGCTCGGGCACGGTCTGCGAGTAGGTCACGAGCTCGAGCTTTCCCCGAATCCGTTCGCGATCGAGTCTGGCCAGCAAACGGCGCAGGAGGTCTAGCCGTCCCTCACGCCTGGAGGCGACGAGCCGCACCTGGCTGCCCCGCCGCCCTGGACCGAGCGGCGCAAGCAGCTCGGCCGCGCGCTCGCTCAGGCGATCATCGTCGACGGTGAGAACCAGCTGTGCCTCGGCCCAGTCCGCCGGCAGGTGCGACTCGAGGTCACGGAACTGGTCGGCGACACGCATGAGCCCGAGCATAGACTGACGCCGATGGCAAAGGTGGAAAGGAAAGGCACGGCCTCGCCGGAGCTTCTGCGGGAGTTTTTCCGCGAGATGCTGCTCATTCGTCGCTTCGAGGAGAAGGTCGAGGAGCGTTTTCGCGCAGGCGAGCTGCCGGGCTTCCTCCATGTCGCGATCGGGCAGGAGGCGGTCGCCGTCGGCGTCTGCCGAGCGCTCGAAGAGGGCGACGTGATCGCTTCGACCCACCGCGCGCACGGCCATGCGCTCGCCAAGGGGACGCACCCCAATGAGCTGATGGCCGAGCTCTACGGGAAGCTCGAGGGCTGCTCGCACGGCTATGGCGGGTCGATGCACCTGTACGACCTCGAGCGAGGCAACCTTGGGGCGAACGCCGTCGTCGGGGGCGGGCTGCCGGCGATCGTCGGCGCCGCTCTGGCCTTCAAGTTCCGCGACGAGCCTCGGGTCGCCGTCGCTTTCTTCGGCGACGGCGCGACGAACATCGGCACCGTCCACGAGTCGCTGAACCTCGCGCAGCTCTGGAACGTGCCTGCGGTGTTCGTCTGCGAGGACAACCACTGGGCGGAGTCGACGCCCGCGAGCCAGCACATGCCGATCAAGGACCTCACCAAGCGCGCAGTCGCGTACGGCATGGAGGCGATGAAGGTTGACGGGCAGAATGTGGGGAAGGTGTACGAGACGGCCTCCAAGGCCGTCGAGCACGCGCGTTCCGGTCGCGGCCCGGTGTTCCTGCTGGCGGAGACCTACCGGTTGAGCGGCCATTACATCGGCGATCCACAGGTCTACCGGCCGAAGGACGAGGTCAAGAAGCTTCGTGCGACCCAGGACCCGGTCGAAAAGCTCCGCAGCGCGCTGGACATCCCCGACGAGGAATTCGAGGAGCTCGACCGCGAAGTGACGGAGCTCGTCGAGGGCGCGGTCGACTTCGCGAAGAACGGCACCGACCCCAAGCCTGAGGACGCACTGAAAAATGTGTACGCGTAGCGCAGCTACACGTACACGCGGTGCCAGATTTCAGTCTGGCTCCGCCAACTTGGGCGGTCTATGCCTGAGCTGAGCTATCGCGAAGCCGTCCGCGATGCGCTCTCCACAGCCATGCGCGAGGACGAGGACGTCTTCATCATGGGTGAGGACATCGCCGAGATGGGCGGCTCGATGGGAGTCACGCAGGGGATGCTCGACGAGTTCGGCCCCGAACGCGTCCGCAACACGCCGATCTCCGAGGCTGCCATCGTCGGGACCGGAATCGGCGCAGCCATGCAGGGCATGCGCCCGGTCGTCGAGGTCATGTACGAGGACTTCCTGACCCTCGCCGCCGAGCAAGTGGTCAACCAGGCGGCCAAGCACCGGTACATGTCCGGCGGCCAGCTCAAGGTCCCGCTCACGATCCGAACTCAGGGCGGCGCCGGCTGGTCGCCCGGCGCGCAGCACGCCCAGCAGCTGGAGGCCTGGTTCGTGCATATCCCCGGGCTCAAGGTCGTCTTCCCCTCGACCCCCACGGACGTCCGCGGGCTTCTCTACAGCGCCATTTACGACGACAATCCGGTCGTCTTCTTCGAGCACCGCACGCTGTACGGGGTCAAGGAGAGCGTGCCGGACGACCTCGAGCCGATCCCGCTCGGCGAGGCACGGGTGCAGCGCGAGGGCGAGGACGTCACCGTCGTCGCCACCGGGCGCCTCGTCCACGAAGCGCTTGCCGCCGCAGAGCAAGCCGAGGAGCAAGGGGTTTCGGTCGAGGTCGTCGACCCGCGCACGCTGCAGCCGCTGGACGAAGGCGCGATCGTCGAGTCCGTCAAGAAGACGAATCGCTGTGTCGTCGCGCACGAGGCCGTCATGCGCATGGGCTTCGGCGCGGAGATCGCGGCCGTCGTCCAGCATCAGGCCTTCGACTGGCTCGACGCCCCGGTCGAGCGCGTTGGCGCCAAGTTCACGCCCCTGCCGTTCGCGCCCGTGATGGAGGAGTGGGTCGTCCCGCACGCCGACGATGTCCTCGAGGCGGTCCTCACAACCGTCGGGAGAAATGGCAACTGAGATCAAGCTGCCCCGGCTCGGGCAGGGAATGGAGTCCGGAACAGTCGTCCGGTGGCTCAAGCAGGAAGGCGACCGGGTCGAGAAGGGCGAGCCGCTGTACGAGGTCGACACGGAGAAAGTGACGCAGGAGGTCGAGGCCGACGCCTCCGGCGTGCTCCTCAAGATCTCCGTGGATGAGGGTGAGGTGCCGGTCGGCCAGACGGTTGCCGTCATCGGGGAAGAGGGCGAGGAAGTGCCCGAAGCAGAGCCGGAAGCAGAGCCTCAGGTCGACGAGCAGCCCGAGGAGGAAGGCTCGCGGGCACCAGCACGCGACGAAGAACGTGAACGGGGCCGCGAGGCCGAGGCTGCGGTCGAGACCGCCCCGGCCGAGGCGCCAGCGCCGACCACTGCCGACGGCCGAGTGAAGGCCTCACCGCTCGCGCGGCGCATCGCGAGGGAGCGAGGTATCGACCTCGCCCAGCTCCACGGCACCGGGCCAGACGGCCGGATCGTCGCCGAGGACGTGGAGCGCGCGGAGGCCGCCCCGACCCCCGCCCCCGCTCCGCTCGCCGTGACGGGTGAGCCCGAGGTCGAGCAGCTGACCTCGATCCGAAAGACGATCGCCCGCCGCCTGACGAAGGCGTGGGAAGCACCGGTCTTCCAGATCTCGATGTCGGCGGACATGACGCGGGCGCAGGAGCTTCGCGAGCGGCTCGTCGAGCTCACCCGCGAGGGCGAGACGAAGCCGACAATCTCCGACCTCATCACGAAGGCCTCGGCGGCAGCGCTGCTTCGGCACCCGCAGGTGAACGCGCACTACGAGAACGAGACCTTGACTCGCTTCCCGACCGCGAACGTGGGGATGGCCGTCGCCACGGACCGCGGCCTCGTCGTGCCGGTCATCCGTAGCGCCGAGCGGTTGACGCTCGCCGAGATCGCCGCCGCCCGGGCCGATCTGGTCGAGCGGGCCCGGAACGCAAAGCTCCAGCAGACCGACCTCGAAGACGGCACGTTCACCGTCTCCAACCTGGGCATGTACGGGATCGAGCAGTTCATCGCCGTGCTCAACCCCCCGCAGGTCGCCATCCTCGCGATCGGCGCGATCGAGGAGAAGCCGGTCGTCGTCGACGGCGACTTCGACGTCAAGCCGATGATGAGCCTCACGTTGACCGCTGATCACCGCGCGCTCGACGGCTCGGTGGCAGCGGAGTTCCTGGGTACCGTGCGCTCTTTCTTGGAAGAGCCCGGGCTGGCGCTCTAAGCACTGTGCGGGTCTGGTACCTCGTTCGCGACCTCGAGGCGGCTCGCGGCTTCTACACCGACAAGCTCGGCTTCACCGAGACGTACCTCGACGAGGGCGGCCGGTGGGCAAAGCTCGAACGCGGCTCCATGCAGATCGCCCTTGCTGAAGGCGAGCCCGAGGAGGCCGGCGTCGCGGCGATCGACGTCGAAGACGCGAAGGCCGAGGCGGAGCGCCTTCGCTCTCAGGACGTCGAGGTCGGCACCGTGCTGGAGATCCACAACGAGGTGCGGCTGCTGGACGTCTTCGATCCGGACGGGAATCGGGTGCAGCTCGTCGAGCAGCTTCGCCGTGATTAGGCGTGGCAACCGCCAGGACGTCCGGTTCCTGCGGGACATGCTCCGGCACGCCTACTACTGGCGGTCGGGCGGCGACGTCGAGGACGCGACCCTGTGGCGCTACGTGGCCGGGTGGGGGAGACGTGGAGACTCCGCGGTCATCGCACTCGAGGGCGGGTTCCCGATCGGAGCGGCCTGGTTTCGGCTCTTTCCGCGGGGAGAACCGGGCTTTGGCTACGTCGACGAGCAGATTCCGGAGGTTTCGATGGCCGTCGTCCCGAGCCGGCGTGGGCGTGGCATCGGCTCCGAATTGCTCGACGCGCTGGTCGGCTGGGCGCGCGAGCAGGGCTACCCTGCTCTGAGCCTCAGCGTCGCCGAGGACAGTCCCGCGATGCACGTCTTCGAGAAGCAGGGCTTCCAGAAGGTCGAGCAGACCGACCACTCCTGGACGATGCGCCTGAACCTGTAACGTCGAGCCGAAGAAGCGACCAAGGGAGCGAGAGACTCATGGAATGTGACGTTGCCGTCCTCGGCGGGGGCCCGGGCGGCTATACCGCCGCGATCCGCGCCGCGCAGCTCGGTGCGAAGACCGCCTGCATCGAGAAGGAGGCCGAGCTCGGCGGCACCTGCCTGCGCATCGGCTGTATCCCGACGAAGGCCTGGGTGCAGACCGCCTTCGCGATCAAGGAGGCCGAGGAGACCTTTGCGAAGCTCGGCGTCCAGGTCGGCGAGCCGAACCTCGACTTCGGTGCCGCAAACGAGTGGAAGGCGGGCGTCGTCAAGCAGATGACCGGCGGCGTCGCGTCGCTCTTCAAGGCGAACGGCGTCGAGTGGATCAAGGGCAGGGGCCGCTTCAGGGAAGCGAACACGATCGCCGTCGAGGGCGGAGAGGACGTCACGTTCAAGCACGCGATCATCGCCACGGGCAGCTTCCCGCTCATTCCGCCGATCGAGGGCATCGATTCGCCGCGCTGCGTCGACTCGGAACAACTACTCGCCCAGGAGCAGGTTCCGAGGCGCCTCGTCGTCCTCGGCGGCGGAATCATCGGCTGCGAGTTCGCGTCGATCTTCAACCGCTTCGGCTCCGAGGTGACGATCATCGAGATGCTGCCGAAGCTGATCCCGATGGAGGACGATGCCGCCTCGGCCGAGCTGGCCAAGCAGTTCCAGAGGCGCGGCGTCACGCTCCACCTCGAGAAGCAGTGCACGAAGGTCGAGGACACGGGCTCGGGGCTCACCGTCCACTTCGGCGACGGCGAGACGGTCGAGGCCGACCTGATGCTCGTCTCCGTCGGCCGCGGCCCGCTGGTCGAGAACCTCGGCCTCGAGGAGATCGGCGTCGAGTTCGACAAGCGCACCGGCATCGCCGCGGACGAGCACCGCCGGACCACGGTCGAGCACATCTACGCCGTCGGCGACTGCGCCGGCTACTGGCAGCTGGCGCACACTGCGTTCCGGGAGGGGGAGGTCGCCGCCGAGAACGCCATGGGACATGAGGCGGTCGTCGACAACCGCGGCGTGCCTCGTCCGATTTACACCGACCCGGAGATCGCCAGCGTGGGGCTCACCGAGCGCGAGGCCCGCGAGCAGTACGGCGACGACGTCGAGGTAGGGATCTTCCCCTGGGTCGCGAACGCGCGCGCCGTGATGCAAAACGAGACCGTCGGCTGGGTCAAGTCGATCCATGAGAGCCGCTACGGCGAGCTGCTCGGGGTCGTCATGGTCGGTCCGCACGTCACCGACCTGATCGAGGCAGGCGTTGTCGCGCTCGACGCCGAGGCCACGGTCGAAACGGTGGCCGACGGGATGGCCGCTCACCCGACGCTCTCCGAGGCGGTCAAGGAAGCAGGACTGGTCGCGCTGGGACGCGCGATCCACCTGCCGAACAGGAGAAGGGCCAAGGCAACGGCCTAAGCGGCTCGTTTCACTCTGCGGATGCTTGGGAACAAGCGCAACATCGGCGCGCTGATCACTGCTGCTGCGGCAAGAGACCGTTCGTTCGACCGGCTGTACCGGAGCCACGTGCACGAGGTCTATCGCTACGTGCTCGCGGTCATGCGGAACGAGGCCGACGCCGAGGACGCGACTCAGGCGACGTTCCTGAGCGCGTATCGCGCGTTCCTTCGCGGCGACGAGCCTCGGAAGCCCCGGAACTGGCTGCTGAAGATCGCCCACAACGAGTGCCGGCAGCGCTTCCGA